>NZ_JAGIQD010000029.1:0-76841 GCF_017815045.1 Burkholderia sp. CpTa8-5 | reverse complement strand
CTTTCCAGCAGCAGATACGCATGCAGCACCGTCGTGATGCTGATCCGGTGCTGCTGGCTCGCCTGCCGCACCGACGGAATCCGGTCGCCATGCCGGTACACGCCCTGGCGGATCAGGCGCTCGATATCGTCCGCGAGTTTTTCATAGAGTTTCATCGTGCGCCTCCCGCCGACGCGCCCGGCCGCGCCGTCAGGCCGTGTGCGTCCGATACGCACGTGTTGCTCGTGTTTCGCCCGCCGACCGGGCCGTCGTGATTCCTGATCTTCCCCTCCGGTTTTGCCTTTTCCATCGCACTGGCTCTCTCTTGAAGATGCGCCGCCAGGGTTCCGGATCAACTGGATCTGCGGCACTGTGCACTTGATGGTTTGATCTTAAGAGAAGAACAGTTTGCGGCGGGTACACACATCGAACGCGCGAACAAGAGTACAGTTCCGCCCGAATCGCGCATCACGGGAAAACTGTACGTCTTATGAAATGGCCGGACGGTCGGTTGGCCGGCACGAGGCGGCCGGATCGGCCTGGACGCCGCCGTACCGGCGAGGCAATTGGGGGGCACTACTGCAGGGTTTTCGTTGGGAGAGCCACACGATGCGGTTCACGATCGAACACGTAGCCGCGCGTAGCCGCACGTGCCAGATTGATGCGCACGCCGAGCCCGAGTTCCGCGCGGTCGACACGCGGGCGAAAGCACGCAGGATCTGGAGCCCGGCCCCGCGCTCGACAAGCTGCCGTCGGCCGTCGCGTTCGCGCAGCGCGACAAGCGCTACAAGGCGCGCTTCAACCAGGACGTCGAGCTATATGCGCCGTTCGCGTACGACGCCGCGCTCGCGATGATGGCGGCGGTTCGCAAGGCCGATTCGCCCGATCGCGGCAAGATCGTCGCGAGCCTGCCCGGCGTGTCGGTCACCGGCGTGACCGGCAAGATCTCGTTCGACGAGCGCGGCGACCTGATCAAGCCGCCGTACACGCTGTTCCGCGTCGAACAGGGGCAGTGGCACAGCATTCGCACGGTCGGCGGCGCGTCGAACTGATCGACGCCGAGCAGCGGCAACAGGCGGCGTCATCGCGCCGCCTGCTGCCGCTGCACCTCCTGCGCTTTCATCTGCAGATACGCGCCCCGCTCCACTTCGTGCAGCTGCTGCGGATACTGCTCGGTCGCGTCGAACCAGCGCGCGAGGCGCTGGTCGATCGGCTTGTCGAGCGTCGCGAGATACGTGTCGATCGCAAGGTAGTAGCGCATCGTGTTGCGCTCGAGCAGCCCGCGCACGCCGCCGACGTACTGGGGCTGCCCGGCCGACGCGGCGCCGACGGTCGTGAACCCGACCTTGTCGCTGCCGACCGTCGCGAGGTAGGTTTTCATCGCCATCCGGCCGACCGTGCCGAAACCGTACGAATACGTGAGATGCAGGAACGTGCGCGACGCGCCGACCGGCACGGCCTCGAGCGCGATCCGGTAATCCTTCGTGCCCATCGGGCCGCTGTCGGCGGTCAGGTCGACCTGGAAATAATCGGGCGTCGCGGCCGCCACGCGATAGCGGAACTGCACGCGATAGGTGTCCGACAGCTTTTGCTCGATCTTGCGGCCGAGGTTCACGTCGAGCACCGGGCCGTTGCCGCCGCTCGACGCATGACAGTACTTGGTGTTCAGGTGCAGGATCAGCACCGCGCACCAGTTCGCGGGGCCTTGCACGGGATCGTTGAGCTGGCCGTTCACGGCCGCGAACGGATAATCGACGACCGCGTAGATGTCGCCCTTCAGCGACGACGATGCTTCCGACGATTCGAGCACCACGGGCCGGTGAAACGCGTTGTCCTTCAGTTGGGGCCCGAGGCTGCGGTAGCGGTCGAGCAGCGCGGCCGCGCCGCTCGCGCCTTCCGCGCCGAACGACAGCGCGCTCCAGCCGACACACAGGGTCACGACGAGCGCGTACCATGCGCGGCGCGCCGGCCGCGGGCGGCGCGTCAATCCGGATGTCTCCATGTTGGTACTCCCTGGCGCACGACGCTCGCGTGCATGTGTCACAGAATACGCCTGCCCGCCGCACGGCGTGGCGCGGCATGCGGCGCGGTCGTCATCGGCTGCGCTTCACCGGCAGCGGCAGGTGCGCGGCGGTGATCCGGATCAGCGTCGCCAGCCATTCGCGGTCGTCCCAGCGATCGCCGGCAATCACGAGATGCGGCTTCGCGCTCGGATACGGCGGAGCTTCGTCGTACGCGCCGAGATACGCGCGGCCTTCGGGCGTCGGCTTGACGAACAGCCGGTCGTCGCAGACGAGCGCGACCATCCTGCCGTCGCAATAGATGCCGTATTCGCCGAACATCTTGCGGGCCGATACCGTACCGGCCGCCGCGATCTGCTCGACGATGAAATCGACCGTGCGCTGGCTCGACGCCATACGAACCCCCGGGATCGAAACATCGTCTGACCGGCGCCGATGCCGCGCCGTTCCACTCATTTGTCGATGCCGAACGCGCTCGACATCTGCCGCGCCCGCTTCACGTCGTCGCCATGCAGATAGATCGACGTCGTCGAGATCGACGCATGCCGCAGGTTGTCGCGCACCGTCGTCAGCTCCGCGCCGCGCGCCAGCGCGTGCGTCGCATGCGTATGGCGCATCCAGTGCGGGCTCGCCTGGCGCAGCTTGTGCGCGAGCGCCGGGTGGTCGGCTTCGACGGCGTCGGCCGTCTGCGCGAAGAAACGCTGCATCACCTTCCACAGCCGCACGCTGGTGATCGCGGCTGCGTCGTCTTCCGCCAGGCTCGGAATCAGCGGCGTATCGGGCCGCCAGCGCGCCGGCGTAACCGGCAACCGGCGCGCGACCAGATAGCGATCGAGCGCCGTACGCGCGAGCGGCGGCAGCGCGACGCGCGCGGCCTTGCTGCCCTTGCCGATCACCTTCAGCCACGCGTCGCCGTGCGCGTCCGTCTCGATGTCGCCGAGCGTCGCGCCGACCAGTTCGCTCGCGCGCAGCCCGGTCGCATAGCCGAAATCGAGAATGAAACGCAGCCGTTGCGCGGCGGCCGGCGTCCAGCCCGACTGCGGCGCACCGTCGCCCGCGCGCTGGCCGAACTCGAGCCCGTCGGCGATCGTGCGGACCAGCAGCCACTCGCCTTCGGTGAACGCGTGCGACGTATCGAGCGCGGTCGCGCCGCGCGTGTCGCGCACCTTCACGCCCGCGAACGGATTCGCGAGCAGGTAGCGCTGCTCGATCAGCCAGCGGAACAGCGCACCGAGCACCGACAGCGTGTACGCCGCCGAGCGCGCGGACAGCGCGCCCGAGAACGGCCGCCAGTCGGGCGCGCCGCGCGGCCGCACGGGCCCGACCCAGCGCTCGTGCGGCGTCGGCCGCCGGATGAACGCGCGATACGCGAGCGCATCCTCGGTCGTCAGCGACGACAGCGCGCGGCCGCGCTCGACGATCGCCCACAGGATCAGCCGCTCGGCCTCCTTCCGGTACGCGCGCCGCGTCGCGGCCGATTCGTGCAGCGACAGCCACGCGTGCGCGGCCGCGTAATCGTTGTCCGCGTCGAGCGTGCTGGTCGCGCGCGGCGCGCGGAACGTGCCGGCCGAGCCGTCGACTTCATGCGGCAGCTTCAGGTGCTCCCACGGCACGATGCTGCCGCGCGGCGTCGCGGCGATCAGCGCGCGCGCCCGTTCGGTCAGGTCCGGATGCGCGGCGAAGAACGCGTCGATGCGCCGCGCGCTGGCCATGCCGAGGCCCGCGATCGCCCGCCACCACTGGCGCCGGCGCGGAATCCGCACCGTCAGGTCGGCGAGCGTCGCGATCCCGTGCGCACGCAGTGCCACGACCGCGCGCGCCGGCAGCCACAGGCCGACGTCGTCGCTGATCTGCGGTGCCGGCGCGCGTGCATGGCGCAGTTGGGCGATCGCGTCGGTGGCCGCTTTCGCCTCCCGCAAACGCTCACCGTCCGCATGGCCGAGCCGTTCCGCGAGATCGGGGCGGCCAACCTGCCGCGCGACGCGCACGAGGCGACGGCGGATCGCGCCGATCACGCCGCGCGCCGAGCGCCCCGCGCCGAGCCGGTCGGGCAGGTAGCGTTCGACGGCCTGACGCACGGTCATGCCCGCGTACCACGCGCGCAGCGCGGCCAGTTCGTCGGCGTCGGGAAAGCCTGCGGGCGCAGGCGCGGAATCGGCGGAATGCGATGAAGCGAGGCGCGGTTTCATGGGCGCCAGTTTGACAGAAGCGCGCGCGGCCGGATACGTCGCGCGCGCCCTTCCGAACGGGACGATGCGCTGGCGCGACCCGGGCTCCCTCGGGCATCGCACCGGCGCATCGGATCGATCGAAAGGAGGTCAGCCCGTGACGACGGGTGTGCGCCGCACTTCCGACAGGTAAATGAGGATCAGCGACACCCACACGATTCCGTACAGGAACATGAAGCACGTCGTGCGCACGCGCAGCAGGTCGAGCAGCATGCCGAACAGGATCGGCAGCAGGAAGCCGCCGAGCCCGCCCGCGAGCCCGACGATGCCAGTCACGACGCCCATGTTGTCCGCGAAATCGTCGGCGACGTACTTGAAGGTCGACGCCATCCCGAGCGCGAACACCGCGCCGAGCACGAAGGTCAGCGCGACGAAGCCGGCCACCGGCATCGCGACGTTCAGCGTCGCGGTTCCGTCGATCGTGTGAATCACGAAATCGGTCGCCGGGTACGACAGCAGGAACAGCGCGATCCACGCGACCCACAGCCCCCACCACGTGACCGCGTGCGCGCCGAAGCGGTCGGACAGCGCGCCGCCGAGCGCGCGCAGCACGGAGCCCGGCAGCGAGAAGCCGGCCGCGAACGCGGACGCCATCACCAGCGACATCCCGTATTCGCTCTTCAGGTACTGCGGAATCCACAGCGACAGCGCGGTGAAGCCGCCGAACGTGATCGAATAGTACTGGCAGAGCCGCCACACGCGCGGGTCGCGCAGCACCTTGAACGAATCGAGCATCGATCCGCCGCGCTTGCCCGCCCCTGGATCGGGCGCCGACGCGAACCAGAAGATCAGCGCGGTGACGAGCAGCGCGACCGCATAGATGCGCGGCACGAAACGCCAGCCATACGCGTCGAGCAGCAGCGGCGTGACGAACAGGTTGACGGCCGCGCCGCACGTGCCCGCGCCGAACACGCCCATCGCGAGCCCGCGTCGCTGCGGCGGGAAAAACCGCGCGACATACGGCGTGCCGACCGCGAACGACGCGCCGACGCAGCCGAGGAACAGCCCGATCAGCAGGAACTGCCACAGCTGCGTCGCGTAGCTGACGACGTAGACGGGCACCGCGCACACGACGAGCAGCACCGTCATCACGATGCGACCGCCGAAGCGGTCGGTCCACGTGCCGAGCGGCAAGCGCATCAGCGCGCCGGTCAGCACCGGCGTCGACGTGAGCAGCCCGAACTCCGTGCTGTTCAGCCCGAGATCGGTGCGCAACTGCACGCCGAGCACGCCGAACATCATCCACACGACGAAACACACCATGAACGCGAGCGTGCTCGCGGCCAGCACCGACCACGCACGCAGCGGAACGGCCGGTGCGTTCACCACCCGCCCGGCATTACCTTGTTGAGTTGCCATACGCCAAACCCCGTTTCATTGAACCAGCGGCCCGTTCGCACCGTCGAATTCGACGCCTTCGACGCGTGCGCCGCCCGCGAGAATCGCCACGTACTGCCGGATCGCCTGCCGCCGCACGCGCGCCGCGAGGTACGCGGCGATCTGGTCGGCGGCTTCGTCGAACGGCACCGTGTCGCCCGGCACGCGGCGCTCGATGCGCACGATGTGGAAGCCGAAGCGCGTGTTGACGAGTTTGGGCAGCACGCCGGTGCCGTCGGTATCGAACAGCGCGGCCTCGAATTCCGGCACCGTGTCGCCGCGCAGCAGTTGCCCGAGGCTGCCGCCGACTTCCGCCGACGGGCAGTTCGACGACGCGCGCGCGACCGCTTCGAACGTATCGGGCGCGGCCACCACGTCGGCGAGCACCTGTTCCGCGCGCTGCCGCAGCGGCGCGAGCGGCACGCGGTCCGTCATCGCGAACAGCACGTGGCTCGCATGGACGATGTCGTCGCGGCGAAAGCGCGCCGGGTGCTGCGCGTAATAACGCTCGCAAGCCGCGCGATCGGGTTCGGGCACATGCGTGAGTTCGCGTTCGAGCAGCGCGTCGACGGCCGCGTCGTCGAGCGGCGCGCCTTCGTCGAGCAGCGCCAGCGACACCGCGCGCTGCCGCAGCAGCTCGCGCACCGCGAGCGTGCGCCGCGCCGCGTCGAGCGGATCGGCTGCATCGTGGTAGTGCTCGGCTTCCGCCGAGATCGACGCAGCGTCGATCTCGATGCCGTTGACGATCAGCGGCATCGTCGCGACTTCGGAAAGAACCTCGTTCATGCTTTTTCCTCCTCAGCGCTTGCGTACGAGCTGGTACGGACGGATCAGGTACGCGATCGACGCGATCCCGCTCCAGATGTGCACCATCCGCGTGAACGGCGACACGAGGAAGATCGTGAAGCCGAGCAGGATGTGCAGCCGGTACGTGAGCGGCACGCCGACGAGCAGGCTCGCGATGTCCGGCCGGAACGTGACGACGCCCTTCACGTAGTCGGTGAGTTGCTCGAACATCACGCCGTCCATGTGGCGCGTCGACAGTACGACCGTGCCGAGCCCGAGCGCGAGCTGCGCCCACAGCATCAGCACGATCACGATGTCGGACGTGCGGCTGTTCTTGCGGATGCGCGCATCGCCCAGGCGGCGCCAGATCAGGATCGTCAGCCCGACGATCGACGCGACGCCGGCCGCGCCGCCCGCCACCATCGCGACCAACTGGTGCCCGGACGCCGACAGGAACGGCGACACGAGCCAGTGCGGCGCCAGGAAGCCCGCGAAGTGCCCGAGCACGACGACCAGCACGCCCCAGTGAAACAGGTTGCTGCCGAGCCGCAGCATCCCGTGGCGCAGCAGCTGCGACGAATCGCTTTTCCACGTGTACTGCTCGCGGTCGAAGCGGATCAGACTGCCGACCAGTAGCACCGCGAGACAGATGTACGGGTAGATCCCGAACAGGAACTGATGCAGGTAAGCGTTCATGTGTTTCCCCAGTTGGGCCCGCGCTTACGCGCCGCGGGCCGGCCGCTTGTCGTGGAACCGCACCGTCTGCTCCGCGGTCGCCGGTGTTGCAGCGCCGACGAAGCGCACGGCTTCGTCCGCATACGACGCGTCGAGCGCGCGGTAGTCGTCGGCGCTCGGCCGCTCGGCGGCGACGTCGTCGTCCGCGGCGGCCGGTGCGTCGACCGGTGCGAGGCCCGCCATCGGCAACAGCGCGCCGACGACGAAGCTGTAATGACTGCCGCGCTGCGCGAGCTGGCCGGCCACCGCGCGCAGTATCTCGCCGGTTTCAGCGAGCAGGCTGCGCGCATCGGGCGCCGGCAGCCGCGACAGGTATTCGAGGAACACGGGCAGATAGTCGGGCAGTTCGCCCGGGTTCAGGAACAGCCCGTGCCGCTCGTACATCTGCAGCAGGTCGACCATCGCCTGTCCGCGGTCGCGCGATTCGCCGTGCACGTGCTCGAACAGGTGCAGCGACGTCGCGCGGCCGCGATCGAACAGCGCGACGTAGTTCTCCTGCAGCGTCAGCAGGTCGCGCTCGCGCATGTACGCAAAGAACCGTTCGAACCCGGCGCGTACCGTCCTCGGCAAACGCGCCGCTTCGCGCAGGTGCGTTTCGACCGAATCGAGCACGTCGACGAGCGCGTCGTCCGGATAGTCGAGCAGCGCGGCGAACGCCGCATAGGTCGGATCGGGTGCGGTGCTCATCGGGAGACCTCGCGGATCGGAATGGTCCGTGTGCCCTTCTCCTTCTTCGCGCTGAACAGGCTCGCCGACGACCGGCCGTCCGAACAGCCGTTGCCGAACGAGAAGCCGCACGACGCGCGCAGGTCGTACGCGTTCTCCGCATACTCGCGATGTGTGGTCGGGATCACGAAGCGATCCTCGTAGTTCGCGATCGCGAGATAGCGGTACATCTCCTCGACCTGCGCGAGCGACAGCCCGACCTGGTCGAGCACGGCGCGCGCGTCGATGCCGTCGACGTGGCGCGCGCGCATGAACGCGCGCATCGCGAGCAGCCGTTCGAGCGCGAGCTTCACGGGCGCTTCGTCGCCGGCCGTCAGCAGGTTCGCCAGATAGCGCAGCGGAATGCGCAGCGATTCGACGTCCGGCAGGTAGCCGTTCATGCCGAGATCGCCACTGTTGGCGGCCGCGTTGATCGGCGACAGCGGCGGCACGTACCAGACCATCGGCAGCGTCCGGTATTCCGGATGAAGCGGGAACGCGATCTTCCAGTCGATTGCCATCTTGTAGGTCGGCGAACGCCGCGCGGCGTCGATCCACGCGGCCGGCACGCCGTCGCGCTCCGCCTGCGCGATCACAGCCGGGTCTTCCGGATCGAGGAACAGCGACAGCTGCGCTTCGTACAGATCCTTCTCGTTCTCCGCGCTGGCCGCCTCGCTGATCCGGTCCGCGTCGTACAGCAGCACGCCAAGATAGCGAATGCGGCCCACGCAGGTTTCCGAACACACGGTCGGCTGGCCGGCCTCGATACGCGGATAGCAGAAGATGCACTTCTCGGCCTTGCCGCTCTGCCAGTTGTAGTAGATCTTCTTGTACGGGCAGCCGGACACGCACATGCGCCAGCCGCGGCACTTGTCCTGGTCGATCAGCACGATGCCGTCTTCCTCGCGCTTGTAGATCGAGCCCGACGGGCACGCCGCGACGCACGCGGGGTTCAGGCAGTGCTCGCACAGGCGCGGCAGGTACATCATGAAGGTGTTCTCGAACTGCCCGTAGATGTCCTTCTGCACGTTCTCGAAGTTGGTGTCCTTCGCGCGCTTCTCGAATTCGCCGCCGAGAATTTCCTCCCAGTTCGGCCCCCACTCGATCTTCTCGAGCCGCTGGCCGCTGATCAGCGAGCGCGGCCGCGCGACCGGCATCGCACGCGTGTTGCCGGCTTCCTGAAGATGCGCGTAGTCGAACGTGAACGGCTCGTAGTAGTCGTCGATCTCGGGCAAATGCGGGTTCGCGAAGATCTGCGCGAGCAACCGCCACTTGCCGCCGAGTCGCGGCTCGATCCTGCCGTCCGCGCGTCGCTGCCACCCGCCACGCCAGCGGTCCTGGTTCTCCCAGTCCTTCGGATAGCCGATGCCCGGTTTCGTCTCGACGTTGTTGAACCACGCGTATTCCATCCCTTCGCGGCTCGTCCACACGTTCTTGCAGGTCACCGAGCACGTATGGCACCCGATGCACTTGTCGAGGTTCAGCACCATCGCGATCTGTGCGCGTATCTTCATGACGTTTCTCCGGTGCGGACGTTCGACGTATCGGTCGCGGCTTCTTCGCCGTCGAGCCAGTCGACCCTGTTCATCCTGCGCACGATCAGGAATTCGTCGCGATTCGAGCCGACCGTGCCGTAGTAGTTGAACCCGTACGCGAGCTGCGCGTAGCCGCCGATCATATGAGTCGGCTTCAGCGCAATGCGCGTGACCGAGTTGTGGATGCCGCCGCGCGTGCCGGTGATCTCGGAGCCCGGCGTATTCACGATCTTCTCCTGCGCGTGATACATCATCACCATCCCGGACGGAATCCGCTGGCTCACCACCGCCCGCGCGCACAATGCGCCGTTCGCGTTGTAGCACTCGATCCAGTCGTTATCGACCGCGCCGATCGCCTTCGCGTCGTCCTCCGACATCCACACGATCGGCCCGCCGCGCGACAGCGTCAGCATCAGCAGGTTGTCCGTGTACGTGCTGTGGATGCCCCACTTCTGATGCGGCGTCAGGAAGTTCAGCACACGTTCGGGGTTGCCGTTCGAGCGCGTGCCGACCATGTGTTCGTAGCTGCCCGTATCGACCGGCGGCTTGTACGCGCACAGCGATTCGCCGAATGCACGCATCCACGCGTGATCCTGATAGAGCTGCTGGCGGCCGCTCATCGTGCGCCACGGCACGAGTTCATGCACGTTCACGTAGCCGGCGTTGTACGACACGTGCTCGGATTCGATCCCGCTCCACGTCGGCGATGAAATGATCTTGCGCGGTTGCGCCTGGATGTCGCGGAAACGAATCTTCTCGTCCGCGCGCGCGGCGGCCAGGTGCGTGTGATCGATGCCGGTGATGCCGGACAGCGCGCACCATGCCTTCACCGCCACTTCGCCGTTGGTTTCAGGTGCGAGCGCGAGGATCACCTCGGCCGCATCGAGTGCGGTGTCGATCCGCGGGCGCCCTTGCGCGGCGCCGTGAGCGACCTTGTAGTTCAGTTCGCCGAGCAGCTTCACTTCGTCTTTCGCATCCCAGCCGATGCCCTTTCCGGCGTTGCCGAGCTTGTCCATCAGCGGGCCGAGCGACGTGAAGCGCGCATACGTGTTCGGATAGTCGCGTTCGACCGCGACCACCGCCGGCATCGTGCGGCCCGGCACCGGTTCGCATTCGTCGCGCTTCCAGTCCTGCACGTCGAACGGTTGCGCGAGTTCGCCCGGCGTATCGTGCGCGATCGGCGCGAGCACGACGTCGCGCTCGACGCCGAGATGCCCGTCGCACAGCTCGGAGAAGCGCTTCGCGATCCCCTTGAAGATCTCCCAGTCGCTCTTCGATTCCCACGCGGGATCGACCGCCGCCGACAACGGATGGATGAACGGGTGCATGTCGGACGTGTTCATGTCGTCCTTCTCGTACCACGTCGCGGTCGGCAGCACGACATCCGAGTACATGCAGGTCGTCGACATGCGGAAGTCGAGCGTCACGAGCAGATCGAGCTTGCCGCGCGGCGCTTCGTCGTGCCACGTCACCTCCTCGGGACGCCGGCCGCCGGTCGCGCCGAGGTCCTCGCCCTGCACGCCGTGAGTGGTGCCGAGCAGGTGCTTCAGGAAGTACTCGTGGCCTTTGCCCGACGAGCCGAGCAGGTTCGAGCGCCATACGAACAGGTTGCGCGGGAAGTTGTCCGGTGCGTCCGGGTCCTCGCACGCCATCCGCAGCGCGCCGGCCTGCAACTGCCGCGCGACGTCCGCACCCGCCTGCGACGGGTCGCCCAGGCTCGCGCCGACCTTCAGTGGATTCACCGACAACTGCGGCGCGGACGGCAGCCAGCCCATCCGCTCCGCGCGCACGTTGTAGTCGATCGGCGCGCCGTGGAACCGCGACTTGTCCGCAAGCGGCGACAGCAGCGCGGCCGGATCCATCGGGTCGTAGCGCCACTGGTCGGTATGTGCGTAGAAGAACGACGTCGCATTCATCTGGCGCGGCGGGCGGTTCCAGTCGAGCGCAAATGCGAGCGCGGTCCACCCCGTCTGCGGCCGCAGCTTCTCCTGGCCCACGTAGTGCGACCAGCCGCCGCCGGGCTTGCCGATGCAGCCGCACATGATCAACATGTTGATGATCGCGCGGTACGACATGTCCATGTGGAACCAGTGGTTGATCCCCGCGCCGATGATCACCATCGACTTGCCCTGCGTCTTGTGCGCGTTCTCCGCGAACTGCCGCGCGACCGAGATCACGTCCGCGCGCTTTACGCCGGTGATCGCTTCCTGCCACGCCGGCGTGTACGGCAGATCGTCGTCGTAGCTCGCGGCCACGTCGCGCCCGCCGAGCCCCTGGTCGAGCCCGTAGTTCGCGACGAACAGGTCATAGACGGTCGCGACCAGCATGTCGCCGTTGCGCGTCGCGATGCGCCGCACGCCGATCCGGCGCGACAGCACGGACGCATGCTGCGTCGAGTTGAAGTGCGCGTGCGGCTGGTTGCCGAAATACGGGAACAGCACGTCGACCACGTCGTCGTGCGCGGCCGTGCACGACAACCGTGGCGACAGCGCCGCACCCTTCGACGTCTCGCCGCGCAGGTTCCACTTGCCCTTGTCGGCGTCCGCCTGTTGACCCCAGCGGAAGCCGATCGAACCGACCGGCACGACGAACTCGCTGTTCGCGTCGTCGATCATCACGGTCTTCCACTGCGGATGTGCGGCTTCGTCGAGCGCGTCGTCGAAGTCGGATGCGCGCACGAGGCGCTCGGGCACGTAGCCGTCGCCGTGCGGCACGAGCCGCACGAGGCACGGCATGTCGGTGTAGCGCTTGCAGTAGTCGGCGAAATAATCGCTCTTCCCTGCAAGATGAAATTCCTTCAGGATCACGTGGCCCATCGCGAGCGCGAGCGCCGCGTCGGTGCCCTGCTTCGGGTGCAGCCACAGGTCGCCGAACTTCGCGCCTTCCGAGTAGTCGGGAAACACCGACACGACCTTGGTGCCGCGATAGCGCGCCTCGACGAGGAAGTGCGCGTCGGGCGTGCGCGTCTGCGGGACATTGGAGCCCCACATCATGATGAACGTGGAGTTGTACCAGTCGGCCGATTCCGGCACGTCGGTCTGCTCGCCCCAGGTCTGCGGCGACGCGGGCGGCAGGTCGCAATACCAGTCGTAGAAGCTCAGGCACACGCCGCCGATCAGCGACAGGTAGCGCGAGCCCGCTGCGTACGACACCATCGACATCGCCGGAATCGGCGAGAAGCCGACCACGCGATCGGGACCGTAGCGCGCCACCGTGTAGACGTTTGCGGCCGCAACGATCTCGTTGACCTCGTCCCAGCTCGCGCGCACGAAGCCGCCGAGCCCGCGCCGGCTCTGGTACGAGCGCCGTGCTTCATCGTCGTCGACGATCGAGCGCCATGCGTCGACGGGCGCGAGCGTGCGGCGGCGTTCGCGCCACAGCTTCACGAGCGCGCTGCGCACCATCGGATGCTTCAGGCGGTTCGCGCTGTACAGGTACCACGAGTACGACGCGCCGCGCGAACAGCCGCGCGGCTCGTGGTTCGGCATGTCGGGACGCGTGCGCGGATAGTCGGTCTGCTGGGTTTCCCAGGTGACGATCCCGCCTTTCACATAGACCTTCCACGAGCAGGAACCCGTGCAATTCACGCCGTGGGTCGAGCGCACGATCTTGTCGTGCTGCCAGCGCGTCCGGTAACCGTCTTCCCATTTGCGGTCTTCGTCGGTGACGGCGCCGTGCCCGTCTGAAAAGCGTGGCCTCGTGGTGGAGAAATAACGCAATCTATCCAGGAAATGGCTCATGGGGATCTCGTTTTTCCGGTCTTTGGCAGACCCTGATTATTTAAGGAGGGGAAATACTGGTTGTAAAGGACGGTCGGATTGGAATCAGTCCGCCTTCTGCATCCTTTTCGTCCGGCTCGGATGAATTGTCTTTCGGATCGACGTATCACAACTTGATACAAATCACGGCATCGTTCATCGAGCTGCAACGTCCAGAAATAGGGACTGATAGTGTCGCCTGCTATGCTTCGCACGGCAGTGCCGCGTCCTGCCGGTTCGTTTTCCGTTGAATCGGGACATCGGACTCAACCGCATCGAATGGCATTGAACGAACGACGGTGTCATGCGGAATCGCCGGCCGGCAGCGGGCCGTTCATGGAAGACCGCGCAATGCGTTCGACCGTTTTACCGGCCGTCGGCCAATGACATCGCCACCAATAAGAACCGCATTTTCATGACATCACGCCTTTCCACTGCCTGTGTCGCAGCAGCGATCGGGTGCGCCGCCCTGCCCGCCGCCCACGCCCGCACCTACGTCCCGCCGACGGCGTCGTTCGGCAAAGGGGCTTACGTTCATCGATTCGTGTTGCGCGACCCGGTCACGCAACGACCGCTGCCGAATGCGCGCTATCGGCTGTTCCTGCCGGACCAGGCCATCGCGGGGCTGCCCGGCAAATCGGCCGAGCACGACAACGTGATCTTCGGCACGACGGACGCGGCCGGCCGCACGGCCAGGATCCGGCTGCCGAAGTTCCATCCGGAGCAGCAGTGGGTGTTCAACCCGATCATCGGCGAAGGCGAGATGGGTCAATCGTTCCGCCTGGTCGATTCGTCCAGCGACGCGCCGCTCGGCGGCGTGCCGTACGTGCTGGACGTCCAGGACGAATATCTCGCGTGCGGCTATTCGGATGCCCGTGGCAATACCTACTACGCGCAATCGCGTACGCGTCGGAACATCAATCTCTCCACCAGCGTGCTGATCGCCCCCGACGACACCGACTGGTGCGCGGGCCCGGGCGCGGCCATCGCGAACGGCACGAACGCGCCCGGCACGCCGGACCTGTACACGCAATATCTCGGCAGCCTGATCGCCAACGGCAACCGGGTCGGCGGCGAATTACGGCAGCAGATCGTCGCCAAGCTGCTGTCGCTGGCCATCTCGGAACGCGACACGGCGCGTATCGCCGCCGTGCTCGACCTCGGCGACATTTCCGACGATCACCTGAACGACGTCGGCTATCGGCTCGTCGACGCAGGCGTGGAAGTCGAGCGCGGGCTCGCGATGATCGACGCGTATCTCGCGAAGCAACCGGCGGATGCGTATGCGCTCGACAGCAAGGGTTGGGCGCTGTATCGCGTCGGCCGCCACGACGAAGCGCTCATGTGGTTCGACCGCTCGATAGCGACCTTCGCGGCGGACGGCGACGAAGCAAGCGCTGCACGCGAAGCGCATGCGACCGCGCTGGCGCACAAGGGCGAAGTGCTGTGGAAGCTGGGGCGCCAGGATGAGGCGCGCGACGCGTTCGCGCAGGCAGGGAAGATTCAGCCGGAGAGCACCGAGCTGGCGCAAACGTTGAAGCGGCTGATGATTGGGAACGGGCAGGACGACACGAACGCGCCGTCGATGACAAGCGACTAGGCGACATCGCGGCGGCGTAACGGCTGTCGCCAGTCGTCGCGGAACCGTCGACGAACGTGCGCCGCCGCCCCGCCCGTGCGGGTCACTCCTCGCCTTTCGGCCCCGGGTTCAGCATCACGACGAAGCCGGCGACGCCGACGATCAACGCAAGCGCGCCGCCGCGCAGCGCCGTCGCGGCATCGAACAGCAGGCCCGTCACGACGGCCATCATGCCGGCGAGCGACACGAACACGGCGATCGCCGCGACGACGATCCGGTACTGGCGGCGTATCATCGCGCGCGCCGCGTCATGCCGCGGCCGCGGCGGCCGCCGCGTCGGCGTCGTCGCCGCGAATCAGCAGCACCGGGCACTTCGAGCCGCGCACGAAACGCTCGGCGACGCTGCCGAGCAGCACGCGCCGGATGCCGCGCCGCCCGTGCGTACCGACCACCGCGAGATCGATCCCGTGCTCGTTCACGTAGCGTTGCAGGCGTTCCGCGACGTCCTCGCCGATGCTCTCGGTCTCGACGAGTTCGGCTTCGCCCTTCGCGCCGGCCAGCGCGATGATCTGTTCGGCTTCGCGCAGCACCTTGCGCCCGTCGTCGCGGATTTCCTCGACGAGCGCGTGCGGATCGAGACGGCCCGCATACGTAAACAGCACCGACTTGTCGACCACATACACCGCGTTGACGTGCGTGTCGCCCGCCAGCGCCACCTTCACGGCTTCGGCGAGCGCCTGTTTCGACGAAGCGCTGCCGTCGACGGCCACCATGATTTTCTCGTACATGCGAACCTCGCTGGGGTGAGTTGCCGCGCGCGCTGTCGCGTGCGGCCATGCCACCATCATCGGCCGGCGGCGGGGCCGGATGTTGACGGCGGTCAAGCGCCGGCGCTACCGCCGCATGCGGCAAAGCGACGCGACGGGAAGCGGCCGGCTTGCGTTGTCGCTCAGCCCCCGAACCGGGCAGGCGATGCGGACGCCGCTGCCCTTTCGAGCGCCCATCGCGCCGAAGGCGCTATCATCGACTATGCGACTTTCGTCCGGCCCTTTTTTGCCGGCCCCACTTTCAACTCGCTCAACCGACATGACAACGACTACCGAACGCGTGGACGGCGCCGCCCAGCATCTCGTCGCCGCCCGCCATGCCGGCTCGCCCGGCCCGCTGTTGCCCGATGCACTGCGCCCCGACGACATCGACACCGCGCTCGCGATCCAGCAGCGCGTGGCCGATCTGCTCGGCGAACCCGTCGGCGGATGGAAATGCGCGCTGCCGCCGCCCGATCGCGTGATCCTCGCGCCGATCTTCGCGTCGACGATCCGCGAAGCCGATGCGCCGTACCGCGTCGTCGGCGGCCCGATCGTGCGGATCGAGCCGGAAATCGCGTTCGTGCTCGATCGCGACCTGCCCGCGCGCGAGCAGCCGTATGACGAAGGCGACGTGCGCGCGGCGATCCGGGAAGTGCGCATCGTGCTCGAGGTACTCGGCTGCCGCTATGCGGAACCGGCGCGCGCATCGAAGTTCGAGCTGCTGGCCGACGGGCAATTCAACCAGGGGCTGTGCGTCGGCCCGGTCGTGCCCGACGGGCTGAACGTGCCGCTCGCGACGCTCGCGCTATCGTTCGAAGGCGCGCTGAACCGCACGATCGACGGCCGCCATCCGGACGGCGATCCGCTGAAGCCGCTGGTATGGCTCCTCAATTTCCTCGCGTCGCGCGGCGATGCGGTGCGCGCCGGCCAGATCGTGACGACGGGCTCGTACGCGGGCGCGATCGACGTGCCGCTCGGCGATGCGCTGACGGTGCGCTTCGGCGAGCTCGGCAGCCTGTCGGTGACGCTGACCGCGTGACGGGTCAGGTCTCTTTCTCGCCCAGACCGCCATGTCGCTGACACCGCTTCCCGCCCTGCTCGACGCCATCCTGCGCGCCGTCGCGCGCCGTTACCGGCTGCCGCCGCTCGAGCGCGCGTCGTCGCTGACCGACGCGACGAATCCGGCCACCGCGCTGGCGATCGTGATCGAGGAAGCGCGCAGGTTGCGGGCGGACGGCCACGCGCCCGGCGCCGACTTGCGGCAGCGCTTCATCGATGCGCTCGCGCGGATGATCCGCGACGCGATGGATCCGTCATCCGGCGATCCGTCGTTTCAGGCGTCGGTGCTGCGTCACGATGCGCCGAACGTGCGCGAATACGCGTCGTTGTCCGCGCACGCCGAGCAGGACCGGCGCGCGCTCCACTCGGCCGTCAATGCGATCGCGCACCCGGCCAAGCTCGAACGAAGCGCCCAGGCCTGGCAACGCGACGGCCTCGCGCGCCTGCATGCGGCGGCCACTTCGGCGTCGTGGGCCGAGCTGCACGCGGCACTCGCGCATCTGCTCGCACTGCCCGAGATGGCGACCGACGCGGCGTTCGAGCAGGACATCGTCAAACTGAAGGACAGCCCCGCGCTCGAACGCATGCTGCGGCTCGATGCGCTGGCCGCGGACGAGGACGTCCGTCGCTACCGCGCGCTGTGGGTCCGGCAGGGGCCGCTCGTCGGCAGCACGGTCGCCGTCGCGCAGGGCGTCGCGTCGCAGCAGCGCGGCGCGGCCGTCGAAGCGCTGGCGGCGCAGGCGCTCGACGCACTGGCGCGCAGGCTCGACGCGGTGGACGAGCAGCGCACCTACCGCGTCGTCACGTCGATGCGCGTGCCGTCGTCGATCCCGGGCCGGCACGACCGCGCGAAAACCGAATGGGATGCGATCCTGCTCGAACGCGCGCGCGGCAACGACCCGGCACCCGCGTGGAACGTGCGCTTCCTCGTCGAGGCGAAGGCGTCCGCGGATGCCGCAACGACCGATCTGCCGCGGCTGCTGCGCGGCCTGACCCTGCTCGCGCAGGCGGCCCCCGACGCGGTCTATGCGTTCGAGACGCACCAGGGCACGGTACGCGTGCATGGCGCATCGCTGCATGCGCTGACGACCGACGAAGCGGCGCTGGCCCGCGAAGTGCTGTATTGCTGCGACGCGTCGGCGGATGCGACGCCGCGGCTGCTGAGCGCCGCGAGCCGGATGCAGCTGCTGTCCGCGCAGGCGAGCCTCGAATACGCGAGCGTGTTCGCGCAACGGCCGGATGCCGATCCGGACGGCCTCGGCGTCATCTGGCACGCGCTGCTGACCCTGCCGCAATGGCAGGCCGTGCTGCATCAGTACCCGTCGTTACGGCAGGTGCGTGAGCTGATGGTGGCCATCGACGACTTGCGCGCCGCGCTGGACGAGATGGACGACGGAGGCATCGCCAGCAGCGTGTGCGCGTGATGCGCGAATACAGCCGGCCGCGCCGCACGGCGCTCGCGCATGGACCGCTCAGTTGGTGAGCACCCCGAACGGCAGCGTCCACCCCGCCAGCCGGCTGCCGTCGCCCCAGCGCCCATCGGTCGCACCGCACGGCAGCAGGATCGGCGCGGCCGCGCACTCGAGCGTCTCCTTCGGCGTGTGGCCGAATTCCGCCTTGAACAGCCGGTGGAAATACTTCTCGTCGGGAAAGCCGTGCGCCCACGCGATTTCCGCGATGCGCTGATGCCGGCGCTGCGGATCGCCGAGCACGTGATACGCGTGACGCAAGCGCCGCCGCGTGATCTGCCGCATGACGCCGCCCTCTTCCTTGAACAACTGATAGAGACGCGCCCGCGACACGCCGATGTCGCGGCAGATCCGTTCGGGCGTCAGGTCCGGCTCCAGCAAATGCACGTCGATGTAGCGACGCACGCGGTCGACCAGCGCATGCTCGATCGGGCCGCGCGCGTCGTTCAACACCTGCGCGGTCGGCGACACCGCCGCGGCCAGCAGCAACAGCATCGCTTGCACGATGCTCGGCACGTCCTGCTGGCGCAGGTTCGGCAGGTTCCGGAACAGCGACAGCATCTGATCGGCGACCAGCCGGCCCACGCCGCTCGTCAGCGTCTGGCCGTGCATCCGCGCCGCATGGCTCGGCAGCAGGTAGCGGGGCACGACGAGGCTGATCACGTCGCCGGCCTCGACCTTGCAGTCGTTGATCTGCGCGACGTCGTAGACGAACAGGTCGCCGGCGCCCTTGATCAATTCGGGGCCGCCGGTATGGCTCGCGAGCCGACCGCCGAGCAGCAACGTGAAGCGGATCGAATCCTGCCCGTCGAGCCGGATCCGCCGGGGGGTGCGGCGAACCGTATAGGTCGGCGCGCGCGAGTGCCAGTGCCGGCCCGACAAGATCAGCGGGCCGAGCGCCGCGCCGCTGGCTTCCGCGTCGCACGGGCCGTGGCCGCCGTCGTCGTCGAGGCGATAGTCGCACAGCATGTCCTTGACCCAGACGTGGAACCGGTCCGGCTCGGGGTAGTCGATCGTGCGGAACTTGAAAACAGGGACAAATGCAGCTTGATCCATGACAGTTTTTTTATCGAACCGGCGGGCAGGAAAGAATCGGTTCGTCGATTATCGGACCAAATTGCGCGGGCGCAAGGCCCACGCGATGCATCGTCCCCCTAAGCGATCGACCGACGCCCGATGGCGGGCGCGGTCCTCATCGCGGCCATCAGCGTTGCGGATGGCATTCCCAGTTGTTGTACGTCGGCCGATCGATCGGCGTGAGCCCCGGAATCATGAACACCGTACAGCCGAAACGCCGCCCCTTGCCGGTCGTCGCGTCGTAACTCACCTTCTGGCCGCCGAGCCCGTCCTTCTTCCCGTACTGGACGTTGGCGATCGTGATCTCGTCCGACGACGCGAGCCCGAGCGTCTTCGCGGTCGACGTCTGCACGTCGACCATGTTCATCTGCGTCGAGCCGCACGCGGCGAGCACGAGGCCGGCGACCGTGACGCCCAGCGCGGTCCGTACGGTGCAATGCAAGGTTTGCTTCATGGTTTCTCCTTCGATTTCCCAATGCGAGGCGCTTACGTGCCCGGCGTATAAAAGCTGGCCTGGATCTGGCTGCCGATCGTCGCGACGTACGATTGCCAGAGCAGCGCCATCGCTCCCGTCGCGTTGACGGCCAGCGCGGGCCACGACGCGCTCTGCGGCGCCACCGTCGACGCGCTCCACGCACCCTTCCGGTAGCTGGCCGCGATCACGGCCGACGCACCCGGCAAACCGGTGTCCTGCCACGCGGCCGTCACGTTGCCGCCCGCATCGACCACGAGCGGCGGGTACTGGAGTGCCGCGCCGTTCAAGTGTTCGGTCAGCCGCTGCAACGGCCCCCAGTTGCCGCTGGCATCGGACACGCTCACCTGCAGCGCCGCGCCGCCTTCCGCCCACATCGCGGCGGCCACGCCGTTCTCGTTGACGGCGAGCATCGGCGTCGCGATGAAACCGGTCGGCTCGACGATGGCGGGCGCGACGGGTTGCGACGGCTGCCACCCGGTGCCGGACACGTAGCGTTGCGACATCGTGGTGGTGGTGAGCTTCCCGCCCGTCACGTCGAGCTGCCCCCAGAGCAGCGTGATGTCGCCCTTCGCGTCCATGCCGGCCACCGGCGAGATGATCGTCGTGAACAGGCTCGTGTTCGATACGGCCTGATTGACGTCGGTCCAGCCGTTGGCCGGGTCGTACGTGGCCGTCCACAGCGCCGAGTGCGTATGGTTGGTCTGCCGCCACGCGAGTACGGCGCGGCCGGACGACAGCACCGAGATCATCGGCCCCACGTTGTCGGTGTCGCCGGTCACCGCGCCCGGCCCGGTCTGCACCGGCATCTGGATCAGCGCCGTCGGCGACCACTGTCCGGACTGCGTGTAGCGCGTCCATGCGATACGCGTATCGAGCAGGCTGATCGACTGCGTCCACGCGACGAGCGCGTTGCCCTGGCCGTCGATGCCGGCCGAATAGGTCGACCCCGTCACGTCCGGCGCGACTTCGAACGCCGCGCCCCAGCCGCCGGCCGGGCTGTACGGGCGTGCCCACAGCGCATACGTGTTCGGGCCCGGCATCCATTCGGTCCAGAACGCGACGGCCTGCCCGCTCGCGTTGCCGACCACGCGCGACGGGCTCGAGCTCGTCGTGTTCATCGAATGCGAGCCGTCGCCCGTGTCGAGCCGCGTCGCGGTTCCCCAGCCCGAGCCAGCGGCATAGCGCGCGCCCCACATCTCGTTGCCGTTCGCGCCGGTCGGGCCGTTGGTCATCCACGTGGCGAGCGCATTGCCGCTCGCGTCGAGCGTCACGCTCGGGGCGCCCTCCGGCCCCTTGCCGTCCACCGCGGCGGCCGTCGACCAGCCGGCCTGCGGCTGCGTGGCGCCGCCGCCGGTCGGGCCGCCTGTCGACCCGCCGCCGGGCGACGTCGAGCCGGACGGCGAACCGGGATTCGTCGGCGTCGACGACGACGCGCCGCCGTTCGTCGCGACATCGTCGCCGCCGCATGCGGTCAGTGCGAGCGCGGCCGCCATGACCATCCATGTAATGGGTTTCATCGGAATCCTCTTGTTTTCATTTTTCGGCGTACTCTCGTCTGCCGTCGGGCGGATACGACGCATCGTTTCGCCCGCACAATCGTTAAGCAATGCTATTGAACAGGCATGGAAACCGGCATCTTCCCGCGTCCATTTCATGATCGCTTCCGTCGTGCGGATCAACGCGAATGCCGCTTTCGGCAGCCCTCCCCGTCGTGCAGCGCGGCCCCCGTCAGGTCGTCCATCGTCGGACGTCCGCCACTGCCGGCTGCATCTTAATTCAAGCGATCCGGATTCAAGGTGGCGTTGCGTCCACACTGAGTGGATTTCCGTTTCGCGGGCGCCGGCCCCCGGCGCGGCTGGCAGGCCGGCACACTGCCGGACATGACGGCCCGTGAGGTACGATACGCGCCGGGGCAACGCGCCCCCTGAGAGAACCGGCCGTCGCGGCCCCCTACCCGACACAAGAAAAATGCCAAGAAACCCGACGCTGAACCGAAACCTGTTCGCCGCGCTGGCGGCCAGCCTGCTGTGGATGCCGGCCGCCCATGCGAGCGGAGACGACGGCTGCTACGTGCCGAACACGCTCCGGCAGACGTCCTACTCGTGCGGCAACGTACCGATGCTGACGCCCGCCAACGACACGCGCATCAACGCGATGCTGATGATGGTCGACAGCGCCAAGGTCGCGCAGGTGTTTCCCGACCCGAAGACCATCCCCGCGAAAGAGCGGATCGACCGGATCATCGTGCCGTTCCCGATGGACTTCTCCGGATGGATCGACATCGGCCAGAAGGCGCCCGACAAGACCGGCGGCGGGGCGGATGCCGATGCGTCGTCGAACCGGTACGCGGACGGCGAAGGCAGCATCTGCCGCAGCATGAGCGCGGGCGCGGACGCGTTCAACGATGCACTGGGCGGCGCCGGCGGCCTGCCCGCCGACGAAGCCGCGCGCCTGCGCGCGGCGCGCGCCGACATCGCGCAGAAGACCTGTGCCGCGGGCGGCGCGAGTGCCGCGTGGACGAAGCCGCCGGTCAAGTCGCCGCTCGGCCAGCAGTTCGCCGCGTACCTCGACGGCACGAACGCGTTCTACCGCGCCGACTTCCTCACCGCGACCCGCGCGTTCGCGAACGCCTCGCACAGCGCGGACCCGTGGCTGAAGGAAACCGGCCTGTACATGGCCGGGCGCGCGCAGTTGAACGCCGCGCAAGCCAACGCATTCGACAACGACAGCCCGACGCCGACGCGCGCGCGCGTGACGAAGGTATCGCTCGACGCGGCGAACACGGTGTTCCAGACCTACCTGAAGATATATCCGAAGGGGCGCTATGCGGTGTCCGCGAGCGGGCTGTTGCGACGGGTCGCGTGGCTCGGCGGCAATGTCACGCAGCAGGCGGACCTGTACGGCCATGCGCTCGCGCGCTGGTCGCCGGCGACGTCGAACGTGCCGCTGATGCAACTGGCGAACGAACTCGACAGCAAGCTGCTGTTCGGCCCGGAATTCGACGCGCGCCAGATCCAGTCGCCGACCGTGCTCGCCACCGTCGACCTGCAGCGCATGCGCACGTCGGACAGCACCGATGCGAGCCGCAAGCCGATGACGCTGGACGAGCTGCAGGCGCAGAAGCCGCGCTTCGCGAACGCGCCCGCGCTGTACGACTACCTGCTCGCGACCTGGTACGTGCAGCTCGGGCACAAGCCGGACGCCGCCCTCGACCTGTTGCCGCAGACGCCCGCCGCGCCGCTCGACTACTTCGGGCTGAGCCAGCAGGCGCTGCGCGGGTTCGCGCTGGAGGACAGCGGCCAGAACGACAAGGCCCGCCAGCTGTGGCGCGACCTGATCCCGCTCGCGACGTTCCGCTTCCAGCGCGAAATGCTCGAACTCGCGCTCGCGATCAACCTGGAGCAGGCCGGGCTCGTCAACGACGCGTTCGCCGACGATTCGCCCGTGCAGAACGCCGCGATCCGCGGGGTGCTGCTGCAGCGCACGGCCAATGCCGACCTGCTGCGCGCGCAGGCGCAGAATCAGGCGACCACCGGCGCGCTGCGCAGCACCGCGCTGTACACGTTGCTGTACAAGGAGCTCACGCGTTCGCACTACGCGGACTTCCTCGCCGATACCGCGCTGGTGCCCGGCACGCCCACCGATCCGGTGAAGCCGTTCGTCGCGGCCGGCGCGAAAAACGAAGACGGCTACACGTGCCTGTCGGCGCGCGACATCGCCGCGACGCTGCAGCAGAATCCCGCCGATCCGAAAGGGCTGAACTGCCTCGCCGATTTCGTGCGGCTGCATCCGCCCATGTCCGGCCTCGAAAGCGATCCGGTGCCGCTGTGGATCCGCAACGCGTCGAATACGGCCGCCACGCGCGTGCCGCCGACGCTCGGCGCGACGCCGTCGCAGTTCGCGGGCAAGCCGTACGAGCGGATGTCGAGCTACGTGACGGTGATGGCCGATACGCAGGCGAACCCGAACGACCGCGCGTACGCGTTCTATCGCGCGATCAAGTGCTATGCACCGGGCGGCTCCAACGAATGCGGCGGCAAGGACGTGCCGAAGAGCACGCGCAAGCGCTGGTTCGACACGCTGAAGACCGCCTATCCGGGCAGCCCGTGGGCGCAGAAGCTCCGCTACTACTGGTAAGCGCCGCATGAAGCGCATCGCGTGCGTCGCGCTGCTGCTGGCCGCGCGCGTCGCGCTCGGCGGCACCGTCGACGCCGCGCGGTACGACGCGTTCTGGCTGTGGGCGGGCGTGAAGCCGCAGGCGGTCGTGCGCGGTGCGCGCATCGTCTACGTGCTGCAAGGACAGATCGAAGCGTCGCCGCAAGACGAGTCGCAGGTGCGCGTGATCGCGCAGGGCGTCGCGCTGCCGCCCGCGCCCGATGCGCGCGTGTGGCTCGTCTATCGGGCGCATACGCTGCGCTGGACGCCGCGCGTCACGCAGATCATGCTCGCGCAGCTCGCACGCTGGCGTGCGTCGGGTCGCACGATCGCCGGCATCCAGATCGACTTCGATGCCGGCACGCGTCATCTTCAGGATTACCTTGCGTTCCTGCGCACGTTGCGCGATACGTTGCCCGCCGATTGCCGGCTCAGCATCACGGGGCTGCTCGACTGGAGCAGCCGCATCGATACCGACCAGGTCAACCAGCTCAAGGGGATCGTCGACGAGGTGGTCGTGCAGACCTACCAGGGCCGCCGCACGATTCCCGACTATGCGGCGTACCTGCCGCGCGTCGCGCGGCTGCAACTGCCGTTTCGGATCGGCGTGATCCAGGGCGGCGAATGGGATGCGCCGCCGTATCTCGCGTCGAATCCGTGGTTTCGCGGTTATGTCGTATTCCTGCGCAACGGTTAGCGGGTGAAAACACGGCGCGGGCGATCGCAGCCGCGGCCGGATCGCCCGCCTTCAATCACGGCGCCGCCCGCCGCAGCGGGCCGGCGCCGCCATCCTTACGCCCGCACGAACGCGAGCAGATCGGCGTTGAGCACGTCGGCGTTGACCGTCAGCATCCCGTGCGAATAGCCCGGGTACGTCTTCAGCGTGCCGTTCTTCAGCAGCTTGATCGACTTCAGCGCGGCATCCGCGATCGGCACGATCTGGTCGTCCTCGCCATGCAGCACGAGCGTCGGAACGGAGATCGACTTCAGGTCGTCGGTCTGATCCGTTTCCGAAAACGCCTTGATGCCGTCGTAATGCGCCTTCGCGCTGCCTTCCATCCCCTGCCGCCACCAGTTGCGGATCACGCCCTGATGCACGGTTGCACCTTCGCGGTTGAACCCGTAGAACGGACCGCTCGGCACGTCGAGGAAGAACTGCGCGCGATTGTCGGCGAGCGCTTTGCGGAAGCCGTCGAACACCTCGAGCGGCAGGCCTTCGGGGTTCGATTCGGTTTTCAGCATCAGCGGCGGCACCGCGCTGACCAGTACGGCCTTCGCGACGCGGCCGGCCGGCTCGCCGTGCTTCGCGACGTAGCGCGCCACTTCGCCGCCGCCGGTCGAGTGACCGATATGCACCGCATTGCGCAGGTCGAGCGCTTCGACGACCGCGAATGCATCCGCCGCGTAATGATCCATGTCGTGACCGTCCGACACCTGCGCCGAGCGGCCATGGCCGCGCCGGTCGTGCGCGATCACGCGATAGCCGTTCTGGACGAAGAACAGCAGTTGCGCGTCCCAGTCGTCGCTGGACAGCGGCCAGCCGTGGTGGAACACGATGGGCTGCGCATCTTTCGGGCCCCAGTCCTTGTAGAAAATCTCGACGTTGTCCTTCGTGGTGACGTACGGCATCGCGGTGCTCCTGTGAGGTGGATGAACGTGGCGAACGGGCCGCCGTCATTATCGGCTTTATTGTGAAATCGCGACGCCATCGTGCAATGCGATGGCCGATCATTCACCGGCAGGAAACGAACGACGCAGCGCGTCAGCCGTCCGTCGACACCGTCACGGCTTCCCACGCGCGGATTTCGTCGTCCAGCGCCGCCAGCTTGTCGCGCACGAGCCGCAGCGCATCGCTGCCGAGCAGCAGATGCGCGGGCGGATGGTCCGCTGCCATCACGGCGAGCATCGCCCGCGCGGCCTTCGCGGGATCGCCCGGCTGCTTGCCGCTTTTTTCCTCGCGCGCGCGGCGGATCGGGTCGAACAGCGCATCGTAGTCGGCGATCGAGCGCGGCGTGCGCGCCATCGAGCGGCCGGCCCAGTCGGTGCGGAACGAACCCGGCGCGACGGCCGTCACCGCGATGCCGAACGGCGCGAGCTCCTTGCCGACGGTCTCGGAAATACCCTCCAGCGCGAACTTGCTGCCGCAGTAGTACGCGATGCCCGGCATCGTGATGTGCCCGCCCATCGACGTGATGTTCAGGATGCGGCCGCGCCGGCGCTCGCGCATGAACGGCACGACGGCCTTCATCATCGCGACCGCGCCGAACACGTTCACGTCGAACTGCCGCCGCATCGCGTCGAGCGGCGACTCCTCCATGATCCCTTCGTGCCCGTAACCGGCGTTGTTCACCAGCACGTCGACGGGCCCGACGTTCGCCTCGATGTCCGCGACGACGCCGTCGATGCGCTCGAAATCGGTCACGTCGATCACGCGCGCGACGGCCGCCTGCGCGGACAGCGCTTCGAACGCGCGCGCCGCCTGCTCGCTGCGTACCGTGCCGACCACCGTGTGACCGGCGGCCAGCGCTTCCTGGGCCAGCGCGCGGCCGAAACCGCTGCTGACGCCGGTAATGAGCATGAGGTTGCCGGATGCCATGCGAGCTTCTCCCGAATGTGGATTGAAGCGTGCATACTAGTCTGAAGAACGACGCCGAATAAGCCCGATTCCGCTGATTTTCTTGCACAAAACTATGAGCACAGTGCCCGCCTCCGCCCGACCTCCATTGCTGTCGCCGCGTGACCGAAAGCGCCTGGTGACGCTGCTGCGCGCGCTGGCGCCCGACGAGGGCTACAACCTGACCGCGCTGCCGAGCGTGCGCGTCCTGCGCTCGAACCGCGCGCTGTCGCGCACGCCGGTGCTGTACGACCCGGGCATCGTGATCGTGTGCCAGGGGTCGAAGCGCGGCTACTTCGGCGGCGAGCGCTATCTGTACGACGAACACCATTACCTGGCCGTGTCCGTGCCCGTCCCGTTCAGCATGGAGACCGACGCGACGCCCGAGCGCCCGCTGCTCGCGCTGTACCTGCACCTCGATTTCACGCTGGCCGCCGAACTCGCCGCGCAGATCGACCGCGCCGGCGTCGCGGAAACCGTGCAGGCGCCGAAGAGCATGATGTCGACACCGATGGACGAAGCGATGCACGCATCGGTGCTGCGTTTCGTCGACGCGATGCAGCGGCCGCTCGACGCCGCGGTGCTCGGCCCGGCGCTGCTTCGCGAGTTGTATTTCCGCGTGCTGACCGGCGCGCAGGGCAACGCGATGCGCAGCGCGCTGGCGATGCGCGGGCAATTCGGCCGGATCGGCCGATCGTTGCGGATGATCCACGCCGATTACGCGCGGCCGCTCGACGTGTCGCAACTGGCCGACGCAGCCGGCATGAGCGTGCCGAGCTTTCACAGTCACTTCAAGGCGATCACGCAGGTGTCGCCGATGCAGTACCTGAAGTCGACGCGCCTGCATCAGGCGCGATTATTGATGGTGCGCCAGGACCTGACGGCGGAGGCGGCCGGCTACGCGGTCGGCTACACGAGCCCGTCGCAGTTCAGCCGGGAGTTCAAGCGCCTGTTCGGTTCGACGCCGGCGAAGGAAGCGCAGCGCATGCGCGCGAGCTTCGCGATCCCGGAAGCGTTCGACGACGCGGTGTTCGTGTCGTCGCATTGATGCCATTCACGTGCGCTGAACGCCGACCGCGACGCACGCGTTCATCGCGCGGCATCGAGCGCGAGGCCGGCCAGCGACTTCAGGATGAACGCGGTCACTCCCCAGATGTCCTGCGGCTGATCCGCCCAATACCAGCCGCCGGCACGTTCGCCGTCCGCGTATTGCCGCGGCAGATCCGGATTCAGCAGCGCGGCGAACGGGAACTCGAAAATTTCCTCGACTTCGGCCGGCGCGGCCGCCCACGCGGCGGCTTCCGGCACGATGCCGACCACCGGAAAGATCGCGTGATTCCGCTTTCGGGTCTTGTGAATCGGCAGGCTGCCGATCACGCGCACCGCAGCGGGATCGAGGCCGATTTCCTCGAATGACTCGCGCAATGCGGTCGCGCCGATGCTCGCGTCGGACTCGGTCGGGCGGCCGCCCGGGAAGCTCACGTGCGACGAATATTCGCTGAGCCCCGACGATCGTTTGGTGAGCAGGATCGTCGGCTCGCGCCGCGCGACGATCGGGACCAGCACGGCGGAGAATTTCCACTGGCGGTCGTTGTCCGTGAGGTAAAGCCGCGCCGTGGGCCACTCCGTATCGGCGGGAATCCGGAGCGCTTCCACGCCGCGCACGATCGTTTCCAGCGCGGTGTACGGTGAACCGGTAGGCGCGTCGCGGGGATGCAGGACGCCTTCGTCGGATGTCATGTCTTCCTCCTGCATGCGTGAAAGCCGGGGTCGCACGCGATTGCTCATCGCACCCCTTCGAACGTGATCGTCTGTTCCGGCGCAAAAACCGACTGCCGCTGCCGGCTCGCCGTCAGCGAATCGGTGCACACCGATCATGCATGAAAACCGGACGGCACGTGTGCCGCCACCTTCGTCGAATCATGCAGGCACAATGGCGTACGGCATGCCCTTCCCGGCTGCGATCCATACGAAATGCCCATGACCCCCTACACCTTCCGCCTGCTGAACGTCTTCGCCGAATCGACGTTCGGCGGCAATCCGCTTTGCGTGTTCGACGATGCGCGCGGCATGGACGACGCGACCATGCAGGCGCTCGCCGTGCAGTTCAACCTGTCGGAGACGACCTTCGTGCTGCCGTCCGAGCGGGCGCATGCACGCGTGCGCATCTTCACGCCCGGCTACGAGATGGCGTTCGCGGGCCATCCGACGCTCGGCACCGCGCACGTCGTGCGCGAGCGGCTCAACGCAGGCGATGCGCTGACGCTGGAATTCAAGGCCGGCGTCGTCGACGTCACCGCGCACGACGACGTGTGGACCTTCATCGCGCCGCACGCCGGCATGCCGAACACGGCGCCGTGCACGTTGTCCGATGCGCGGATCGCGGCGCTGCTCGGGCTCGCCGAGGACGACCTGCTCGCGCCGCCGCTGTGGGTCGACACCGGCGCCGACCAGTTGCTGGTCGCGCTCAAGGACCCGGCCGCCGTGCGACGCGCGCAGCCCGACAGCGCGCACCTCGACATCTGGCCGCGAAGCAGCCTCGGCCGGAAGACCGCCTATGTATTCGCGTTCGACGACGCACGCCCGGGAACGGTCGTGTCCCGCTACTTCTTCGTGAAGCAGGGCGGCGGCGTGTCGGAAGATCCGGGCACCGGTTCGGCCTGTGCGAACCTGGGCGGTTGGCTGCTTGCCGCCAGTCACGATCTGCCGGCCGCGTTTCGGGTCGAGCAAGGCGAAGCCGTTGGCCGGCCTTGCCTGCTGCACTTGTCGGTCGATGCCGCGGGCGAAATCGGCGTCGGCGGCCGCGTGATCGAAATCGGGCGCGGCACGATCAACGTGTGATCGACGCGCGCCCGCCGATGCCGACGCCGACGCTCATCGCGCGCCCACCCGCCACACCGTCACTTCGTGCAGCGTGTCGCCCGGCTTGAGCACCGTCGACGGGAAAGCCGGGCGATTCGGCGAATCGGGAAAATGCTCGGCTTCCAGCGCGAACGCATCGGTTTGCCGGTAGGCGGTCCCGCCCTTGCCCGCGACGCTGCCGTTCAACCCGTTGGCCGTATAGAACTGCAGCCCCGGCTGCGTCGTGTACAGCTCGAGGAAACGCCCGGACGCCGGGTCGTAGGCGCGCGCGGCAAACGCGGGCGCCGGCTGGCCGCCCTGGTCGAGCACCCAGTTCTGGTCGTAGCCATGCGCGATCGCCAACTGCGGATACGCATCGCGCAAATGCGCGCCGATCGGCGTCAACTGGCGCAGATCCATCGGCGTGCCCGCGACGCTCGTCAGTTGCCCGGTCGGAATCGACGTATCGTCGGTCGGCGTGAAACGCGAGGCGGCGATCTCGATCAGTTGCCGCTCGACGCTGCCGCCGGCGTGCCCCGCCAGATTGAAGTAGCTGTGGTTGGTCAGGTTGACGACCGTGTCCTTGTCGGTCGTCGCGCGGTAGTCGATGCGGATCTGGTCGTCGCGGGTCAGCGTGTAGGTCACGTCCGTCGTCAACGTGCCGGGGAAGCCGTTCTCGCCGTCGGGGCTCACGTAGCGCAGCGTGACGCTCGAACCGGCCGCGTCGCTGTGCGTGCCGGTGACCTTCCACACCTTCGCGTCGAAACTGTCGGGGCCGCCGTGCAGCGTGTTCGGCCCGTCGTTGACCGGCAGCGTCCACGTCCTGCCGTCGAGCGCGAAACGCCCGCCCGCGATGCGGTTCGCATACCGGCCGATCAGCGCGCCGAAATGGATGTTGCCGTTGTGCGCTTCGTAGTCGCGCAGCGAATCGAAGCCGAGCACGATGTCGGCAACGTGGCCGGTGCGGTCCGGCACGTCGAGCGCCGTCACGATGCCGCCGTACGTGATCACTTTCAGCGTCACGCCGTGCCGGTTCGCGAGCGTGTACTGGCTCACCGCCTGCCCGCTCGCGGTCGTCCCGTAATCGGCCCGGCTGATCGACACGTCGGCTGCCGCCGATGCGATGGCGGCATGCAAGCCGAACGTTGCGAACACACCTATCGCGAGCATCGATTGTCGCGGCCAGTGTCGTTTCATGAAAACCTCCGATGTGATGCGGCCCGTGCTCGCACGCAAGTCGCATGCCTGCACGTCGCCGCGTGTGTCATGCCGTGCGCCCCGCCTCCGTCGTATCGCGACGCTCACGTATGGTCCGCGCGCCACCGGCGTGGCGTGACACCGGTCAATCGCGCAAAGGTTCGCGAGAAATGGCTCTGATCGGCGAAGCCGCACGCAACGGCGATCATGCTCAACGGCACGTTCGGGTTGCGCATCCATTCCTTCGCCCGTTCGACGCGCTGCACGACGAGCCAGCGATGCGGCGGCAGCCCGGTCGTTCGATGAAACGCCTTGACGAAATGGCTGCGGGACAGCCCGCACGCGCTCGCGACGTCGGCCAGCCCGATGTTGCCGTCGAGGTGCGCGAGCAACAGCTCCTGCGCGCGCCGCGCCTGCGACGGCGTGAGCTTGCCGTCCGACCTTTCCCGCCGTTCGCCGACGCCGCCGTAACGGTGCGCGACGTGTGCCTGAAACGCCAGCCCCACGTGATCGATGAAGATCTGCGATGCTTCGCCCGGCCGGGCCAGCGCCGGCAGTAGCGACTGGCCGAGCGCGTGGATGATCGAGTCGTGGGTGCTCAGATGCGGCGGCAGGTAAAGCTGCGGCCGCTGCCGGCCGCCGAGGTCGTCGACCGTTTCCTCGAGCGTGTGGCGCGGCAGGTGGAAATGCAGGCAATCGAACGCGCCCTTGAGGTCGGCCACCCAGCGGCGGTCGAGATCGTAGATCGACACGGTTCCCGCGTCATACGGGACGAACGGTGCGGGGCGGCCATCGAGCCACAGATCCTGTTCGCCGAACGGACGCAACTGCAATACGATGAGATCCGTATTCTCGAGTTCGTAGGGTGCGGTCAGCCCCATGTTCCGGCGCAAGCTCTGGAGTCGGACGATACCGATTTGCCCGTGCGGCAACGCTTGCGTGACGACGGTCTGCCTGACGTCGGCCGGGAGGAAATCGGACGGTGCGGTATCCGGCTGAGGGGCGCTCATGGGGCGATGCGGGTCGCGAATGACGATACCCGCCACTCTAGCAAATCGCGGCGACGCACGCTGCTCATGCCGCCCCGGCGCTGGTATGATGCGCCAGCCACCTCTACCGGAATCCGCGATGAAGCTGTCATTCGAAGCGCTCGAAGCCCTGGACGCGATCGACCGCACCGGAACCTTTGCCGAAGCCGCGGAACTGCTGCATCGCGTGCCGTCCGCGCTGACCTATCTGGTGCAGAAACTCGAAAGCGATCTCGGCGTGGCGCTGTTCGACCGCAGCGGACGCCGCGCGAAGCTCACGCATGCGGGACGCATCGTCGTCGAGGAGGGCCGGCGCCTGCTGCGCGCGGCCGAGCAACTCGAAATGAAGGCGCTGCGTGCGCAACAGGGCTGGGAAACGGAAGTGCGTGTCTGTATCGACGAAATTCTGCCGTTCGATGCGCTGTGGCCGTACGTGCACCGGTTCTACGCGCTCGGGATGGACACGCGGCTGCGGCTGTCGACCGAAGTGCTCGGCGGCGCGTGGGATGCGCTGATTTCGCGCCGGGCCGATCTCGTCGTCGGCGCGGCGGGCGAACCGCCGGAATTGCCGGGCATCGTCGCGCGGCCGATCGGCTCGCTGAAGCACGTGTTCGCGGTCGCGCCGACCCATCCGCTCGCATCGATGCCCGAACCGCTGGCGATGGCGTCGGTCGTCCGGTATCGCGGCGCGGTGATCAGCGATACGTCGCGCGAATTGCAGCCGCAGTCGGTCGCGATCGATGCGGGCCAGCCGACCCTCGCGGTCCCGACGCTGGCCGCGAAACTCGAAGCGCAATGCGAAGGGCTCGCGGTCGGCACGCTGCCGGAATGCATCGCGGCGCGCGCGATCGCCGACGGCAAGCTCGTCGCGCGGCAGGTGACGGGCATGCGCGACACCACGCACTGCTATCTCGCGTGGCGCGGCGACGAGGCCGGCCGCGCGCTGCACTGGTGGGTCGAGCAACTCGACCAGCCCGATCTCGTCGAGCGCTTCACGACGCCGGACTGACGCGCGCGTTCATGGCCCGGCGGCACGGCGGGGTCGCACGCGCGGCCGCCTCGTCGATGGCTGACGGCCCGGCAGCGCGCGTCATCCAGCGCCCCCGGCACGGCGCCACGCGCCGTGAAAAAAAGCGCATGCCGATCCCCCGCTGCCGGCCCCTCTCGGTCCACCCCGGCGTCAGCCGAGCGAATCGTGCAGCCGCTTCATTTCCTTCTCGAGCCAGCCGATCAGGCTGAACCCCGCGTGCGCCTTCTCGACCGGCGGAATCATCATCCGTTCCTCGGTCGCGATATGGTCGGTGAGCGACTCGCACATCAGCCTGCCGAGCGCCGGCTTCCGGCCGATCAGCGCCGACAGATCCTCGCTGCGAAGCTGATGCACGGTCATCGCGGTCACCGCGTGGACGGTCGCGTGAAGCCGCGTGCCGGCGAGCACGACCGACTGCCCGATCGCATCGCCCGGCGCCATCCGCCGGACTTCGACGTCGCCGGACGCGCCCGGCACGAACACCGCCGCGACACCCGATTCGACGATCGTCAGCACGCGCGACTCCGAATTCGACGCATAGATCACGTCGCCCTTGCCGAACGAACGCGAGACCAGCGCATCGGCCAGCACGGCCAGATCGTCGTCGTCGACGCGCGCGAACAGTTCGACCGCGCGCAACAGCAGCAGCCGACGCGATACCGAATCCGCTTGCGACGTCGACGACGATGCGGACACCGGCGCCGGCCCCACGAGCGGCCGCCACACGACGCCCGCCGCGGCCAGGTGCCGATGCGCGAGATCGTAGAGCGCGTTGCGCACGGTCGTTTTCTTCTGCAGCGCGTCGACGTAGCAGACGAGTTCGTACTGGATCGCGTTCGCGCGGAACGCCTTCACGACGGCGATCGGCGCGGGGCGCGCGAGCACGTCGAGCGAACTCGCCGCGGCCCGCTCCAGTGCGCCGACGGCGACGGCCGGCCGCACCGCGGGATCGAGGTCGAGCACGAGCGTGACGCCGTGCAGGCCGGCCGGCTCGCTCAGGTTCACGATGGTGGCGCGCGCCGCCGAGCTGTTCGGCACGACGACCAGGTTGCCGAGGTTGTCGATCAGCTTCGTCGAACGCCAGTTGCTCTCGACGATCCGCCCTTCGAGCTCGCCGATCGACACCGTATCGTCGAGCCTGAACGGTTGCGTGGTGTTCAGCACGAGCCCGGAGAACACGTCGTTCAGCGTGTTCTGGAGCGCGAGACCGAGGATCACCGCGACCGCGCCGGAGGTCGCGACCAGACCGCTCAACGGCAGGCCGAGCACGTAGCCGAGCGCGGCCACCGCGGCCGCGCCGAACACGATGCCCGCGGCGATGTCGTGAAAGAGCCGCTGGCTGTGCCACGCACGCGGCAGCAGCAGATGATTGAGCAGCAGGCTGAACACGATCGCGCACTGGAGCCACCACGCGATGCACACGGCCTGGACCACGATCCGGTCGAGCACGCCGAGCGACGCGGGAACGGCGAGCGGGCTGACGCCGGTCGCAAACAGCACCGCGCTCAGCGCGGCGAACGCCGCACAGCGCCGGATCGCGCGAGCCACGGGGCGATCGTGCCCGAGCAACCGCCACGCGGCGAGATCGGCGAGCACGATCGGCGCGCCGTAGATCGCCGTATCGGAGAAATTCAACATGTCGGATCGCCAGCGCGGCGCGCGAAAAGGGCGAAGCGGCAGCACGCAGCTCGCCGCGGGAACGGCATCGTCGGGCACATCGCGTGCTGCCCGCCGATGCGCGGGCTGCGGCTAGTCACGCCGACGCACGATGCCCGGCAACGGCAACACATAGCGGCCGGCGCCCGCGATCGCGATCGTGCCGAACAGGATCAGCAGCATCCACGCGAACTGCGCATCGCGCAGCGGCCAGTCCGGGTGGACGAACACCAGCGCGACGAGCGTGACGATCATCACCGGCAGCGCCGCCAGCCGCGGGTACAGACCGACGATCATGAAGATCGGGCACACGACCTCCGCGAAGATCGCGAACAGGATCGACAGCGTGCGGCCGAGATGGAACGGATCTTCGATGGCCGCGGCTTCGGCCGTGTAATGGACGATCTTCGGCAAGCCGTGCACCACGAGCAGCAGCACGCTGGCGGCGACACGCAGGAACAGCAGGCCGAGGTCGGTCGCGTGACGGGAAAGGTCGGAAGGATCAGGTTTCATGCGCCGGTTCGTCGATTGAGCGGGATGCGTGGCGACGTGCACCCCGGGGCGTTTCGCCGCGCCGGCGTTCAGTGGTGTCGCGCGATGCCGGCGAGCGCACGGGGTCGGCGCGCACGCGTGCCGACGGAGTGCGGGCGCCCTCCGTCCACGCAATCTACGCGTGCCGCCTGCGGCCGTCCTGTAACCGGGCTGAATCGTTCTGAAGCATCGGAGACGCGCGACGAACCCGGCGTCACGACTCGCGCGTCGGCCGCTCGGCCTCGGCCGCATCGAGTCCGAGCGCATGCACCTCCGACCACGCATCCTGCACGACCTGTGTCGACCCTGCGGTATGCGCGAGCGCGGCCGCATACGCGGCCAGCAACCGCACGCGCGCATCGTCGGACACGGGGGCCGCGTCCGCGTCGCGCATCGCATCGAGCGCGACGCGTGCCCGCTCGCGGCATTCGTCGACGAGCGACAGATCAAACAGGCAAGGCACCGCGACGGCCGCGAGCGCGGTGCCGAGCGCCGCGTCGCCCTGCGCCGAAAACGCCCAGTCGAGCGCGGCCCGCAGATTGCCGAGCTCGCGCCGCACCGCATCGAGCCGGGTCGTGCTGCCGGCCTCGCCGCGCGGCTCGTCGCCACCGTGGGCCATGCGCCGGAACAACGCGAGGAAGTAGGTCGCATGCGCGCGCGCGGCAGCCGTCCCTTCGCCGTGACTGTCGAGCTGCTGTTGCGCGTAGGCCCGCGTGGTCGTCAGCAGCCGGTAGCGCGGTGCGCCGTGTGCGGTTTCGAGGATCAGCAGCGACTTCGACACGAGGCCGGCGATCGTATCGAGCAGGTCGGCGCCGGCCAGCCCGTTGGCGCCGACGACCTCGCGCACGGCCTCGATCGAGAAACCGTCGCGAAACACGCCGAGCCATCGCAGCAGCAGGCGCTCGGCGTCGCCGAGCAATCGGTAGCTCCAGTCGACCATCGCCTGCAGCGTCTGATGGCGCGGCAACGCGGTGCGAAAACCGCCGGTCAGCAGCCGAAAGTGATCGTCGAGATGGGCGGCCAGCACGTCGATGCCCAGCACGGCGGCGCGGGCCGCGGCCAGCTCGATCGCGAGCGGCAGGCCGTCGAGACGGCGGCAGACCGACGCCATCAACGACAGGCTGCGCGCATCGAGCGGAAAACGCGGATCGGCCGCGCGCGCACGCGCCGCGAACAACTGCACCGCGCTCGCGCTCATCGCCTCGCGATCGCCGGCCCCTTCGTCGGGCACGTCGAGCGGCGGCACCGGGCACACGCGCTCGCCGTGGATGCGCAGCGATTCCCGGCTCGTCGCGAGCACGCACAGCCCGTCGTCCGCATCGGTGAGCGCGCTCGCAATCTGCGCGGCGGCGTCGAGCAGGTGCTCGCAATTGTCGAGCACGAGCAGCATCCGCCGACGCGCGACGCTGGCGAGCACCGCTTCGAGCGTCAGCGGGCCGATCGGCTGCGTGATGCCGAACGCGCCGGCGAGCGCGTCGGGCACGAAGCGGGGACACGCGACGGTGGCAAGCGAAACGAATACGGTGCCTTCCGGAAAACGTGCGGCGGCGCGCGCCGCCGCTTCGATCGCGACCCGCGTCTTGCCGATGCCGCCCGCGCCGACCAGCGTCACGACGCGCGCGCCCTGCAGCGCGGCCAGCACGTCGGCGACCGTCTGTTCGCGGCCGAACAACGCGCTCGGCGCAGCGGACGGCCGCCCCATCGCGGGACGCACGGGCGCGTCGCCGTCGTTCTGCCCGACGACCAGACGATAGCCGCGGCCGGGCACCGTCACGATCAGGTTCCGGTCGCCGGCCAGCGCCTTGCGCAGCGAAGCGATGTGCACCTGCAGGTTGTTTTCCTCGACGACGGTGTGCGGCCATACGCGCTGCATGATGTCGTCTTTCGATACCAGCGCACCGTCCGCCCGAATCAACAGCTCGAGAATTTCGAATGCGCGGCTGCCGATGCGCAGCAGCTTGCCGTTCGAACGAATTTCACGTCTGTCGAGAAAAACGTGAAGTGTTCCAATCCGGATCATGAGAATTTCTTGAGGGTGACATTCAACGGCGCCCCACTGAAATCGGGGGCCGGTTCGGCATCAATGCTACGGTATTTGCATGGTCGAATGATTCAAATTATCAGAATGAACGACACGAATTTTTTGAAATGACGAACAATGCCGTCGGGAAACGCTGCTTTTCGCCCCGCACCGACATGCGGCAGGGCCGCGCACGTTTCATGTGCAAATCGTGGATGCGCCGATGAATGCGATTTCGTTATATCAGACGAAACGATTTTCGATCGGCGCAATGCGGCACATTTTCGTTTTGATTGACCGGCCGGTTTATTTCAGACGCCTCTATTGTGGCCGCCGAATATCCGTCGGCTCGTTTGCCCGCGTTTGCGCGCGATTCGCCGCAGGCCGGGCCGGCCTGCGGCGCCGGCTCAGGCCTGCGCGAACGCCAGCAGTTCGTCGTTCAGCCTGGCCGCGTGCGTCAGGTAGAGCGCGTGCGGGCCGCCTTCGTAGACGCTCAGCGTCGCATGCGGGACGCGCTTCGCGGTGGCGGCGCCGGTCAGCGCGAGCGGCGCCGTCTGGTCGTCGTCGCCGTGAATCACGAGCGTCGGCACGTCGAACCGTTGCAGGTCGGCGCGGAAATCGGTTTCGGAAAACGCGCGGACGCAATCGAGCGTGCCCTTCAGCCCGCCCTGCAGCGCCATGACCGACGTCCACCCCAGCGCCGCCCGCGACACCGTCGAGCCGCCGCGGTTCGAGCCGGTAAAGAGCGGCCAGAAGCCGTCGAAAAACGCCGCGCGATCGGCCACGATGCCCGCGCGGATGCCGTCGAATACCGCGACGTCCACGCCTTCCGGATGATCGTCGCGGCGCGCGACGAGCGGCGTCACCGAGCCGATCAGTACCGCCTTCGCGATGCGGCGCGTGCCGTGCCGGCCGATGTAGCGCGCGACCTCCCCACCGCCCATCGAAAAGCCGACGAGCGTCACGTCATGCAGGTCGAGCGTGTCGAGCAGCGTCGCGAGATCGTCGGCCAGCGTGTCGTAGTCGTATCCGCTCCACGGTTGACCGGACCGCCCGAAGCCGCGCCGGTCGTACGCGATGCAGCGCAGGCCGTGCGACGCGAGATGATGCATCTGCACGTCCCACATGTCGGCGTTCAGCGGCCAGCCGTGAATGAACACGACCGGGCGGCCGCTGCCCCAGTCCTTGTAGTGAATCGACACGCCGTCGCGGGTGGTGAACGTGCTCATGAGGGTTCCTTGCGGGTAGGGAAGCCGCGGACGCGGCCGAAGCGTGCGGCGCGGCGCGTCATGCCCGGGACTGCCGGGCGACGAACTGCTCGAGCGCCGTCGCGAGAACCATCTCACGGCAGTTCGCGGGGCGTTTCTCGCCGCGCCACTGGGGTTTGTAGATCGCGTCGCCGATCCGGATCGGCTGCCCGGTAAGCGCGCAGCGTGCCAGCCTGCGCGCCTTCGCGCAGATCCAGCGTTGTTCGTCGTAGCGGCAGCGGGTCGGATCGCTCCACGACACCAGCATCGACGAATCGGTCTGCCGCTCGACGGCGACGATCGCGCTGCGGCGGCGCACGTCGCCGCTCGACGGCACCGGCGCATCGTCCCGATGCGGGCGACGCGCGCCGTCCGTGTCCCGCGTGCGCGGCATCGGCAGCATCCGGACGCCCGCGACGGGCATCGGTCCGAGCGACGTGATCATGTGCTCCCAGCGATTGAAGGCGTCCATGGCGGCATATCCAGGCAGGTGACGGGCGGCGCGGGCCCTGCCGGCCCGTTCGCGTGGCGCGCAACGTGTGGCGGTGACCCGATGTTGACGATAGCCGCCGCGCGCTGAAGAGTCCCGGTCCCGCGCTTAATTTTTCTGCAATGCGGCAAATTCGCGCGCGGCGCCGCGGCGTTCAAGAAAATTCAGCCGGATTTCAGTACGGCGCGCACCGCGTCGGGATACGCTCCCGACGGCATTCGTTCGTCCGCGCGCGCCAGTCGCCGCGCGGCGGCGCACGCCGGACGGCTGCCGGGCGGGATGGCCGCGGCCGGCCGCCACCGATCCACCATCCCGTGCGGCCTCGCCGCCGCATACCCCAGGAGTCCAGATGCATACCGAACCGACCGATGCCGTTGCGTCGGCCCGCCGCCGCGACATGCTGCTCGCCGGCGCGACGGCCGTTGCCGCAGCCGCGCTGCCCGCGATGGCGGCCGCCGCCGGCACGCCGTCCCACAGCCCCTCTTCAGCCCATGCAGGCGCGCAGACGATGAACACCATCACCACCAAGGACGGCACGCAGATCTACTTCAAGGACTGGGGTAGCGGCCGCCCGGTCGTGTTCTCGCACGGCTGGCCGCTGTGCGCGGACGCATGGGATGCGCAGATGCTGTTCCTCGTGCAGCGCGGCTATCGCGTGATCGCGCACGACCGCCGCGGTCACGGCCGCTCCAGCCAGCCGTCGCGCGGCAACGACATGAACACGTACGCGGACGATCTCGCCGCGCTGCTCGATGCGCTCGACGTGCGCGAAGCCACGCTTGTCGGCCACTCCACCGGCGGCGGCGAAGTCGCGCGCTATATCGGCCGTCACGGCACGAAGCGCGTGGCGAAGGCCGTGCTGATCGGCGCGGTGCCGCCGCAGATGGTGAAGTCGCCGACCAATCCGGGCGGCCTGCCGATGGACGTGTTCGACGGCATCCGCAAGAGCGTCGCGGAGAACCGTTCGCAGTTCTACAAGGATCTCGCGGTGCCGTTCTTCGGCTTCAATCGCCCGAACGCGAAGGTGTCGCAGGGCACGATCGACGCGTTCTGGTCGCAGGGGATGATGGGCGGCATTCACGGCCAGTATTTGTGCGTGAAGGAGTTCTCCGAAGTCGACTACACCGAGGACCTGAAGAAGTTCGACGTGCCGACGCTCGTGCTGCACGGCGACGACGACCAGATCGTGCCGATCGACGATTCGGCGCGGCTGTCGTCGAAAATCGTCAAGCACGCGGTGCTGAAGGTGATCGAGGGCGGCGCGCACGGGATGTGCGTCGTGAACGCCGATCGCATCAACGCCGAGTTGCTCGCGTTCCTGCAGGCGTAAGCGCGCCGTCCGCCGCGGCGGCGCGCATGCCGCCGCGACGGACGCCGCACACGTGCCGTTCAGGACTTTTCAGGAAATTTCAGATCGCGCGGCGCCGCGCTCACGGCGCCCGCACCGGGCGCAGCAGGATGCCGAGCAGCGCGCCGGCGAGCGCGAACGCCATCGCCACGCGGAAGTTGTCGGCCAGCGCGAGCGTCGTGGCCTGCACGCGCACCGCGCGATCGACGAGCGCGTAGGTCGCCTGGTTGCCCGTCGCGAACGTGGCGCCATGCGCGACCAGCGACGCCGCGCCGGCCCGCAGCCGTTCGAGCGTTTCCGGATCCGACAGCGACACATGCAGACCGACGAGATTCGAATGGGTAGCCTCCCTGATCCGCTGAATCACCGCGATCGACGTCGTGCCGAGCTGCCCGCTCAGCAGGCGCGTCGTCTGCACGACCGCGCCGAACGTCAGCGCATGCTCGGCCGTCACGTGCCGGCCGAAGAACACGATGACCGATGTGAGCGCCATCGTCTGGCCGAGCGCCTGCAGCAATTGCGACGGAATGAAATCGGGCTCGGCCCATACCGGCGTGAGCCGCGAGCCGAGCGCGAACGCAATCGCCACCATCGCGAAGCCGGCGACGATCAGCCGGCGCGGGTCGACACGCTGCAGCAACAGCGCGACGCACGGCGCGAACAGCAGCTGCGGAATCGCGATCCAGCGCAGCGTATCGCCGATCTGCAGCGGGCGCAGCCCGTAGGTGCTGGCAAGGAACAGCGACGGGATGAAGCTCGTGTTGAGCACGGTGAAGCGCACGAGGCCGACGAGCACGATCAGCAGCGCGATGTTGGGCCGCGCCAGGTAGCCGAGATCGATGCCCGCGCGCGGCGACGCGAGTTCGTGGATCAGGAACGCGGCGATCATCAGGATGCCGGCGGCCAGCAGCGCGACGATCAGCGGCGACTGCAGCCAGAACAGCCGCTCGCCCTGGTCGAGCGCGATGCACAGGCACGCGAACCCGCCCGCGCCGAGCAGCATCCCGCGCGCGTCGATGCCGGACGCGAAGCGCTTGATCGGCTCGTCGGGGAGCGACAGCATCAGGCACGCGATGAACGGCACGGTCAGCGCCGCGTTCTGCCAGAACAGCCAGCGCCAGCTCAGGTGTTCGCTGTACCAGCCTTCGAGCGTGGCCGACAGGTTCAGCGACATCTCCAGATTCATCGCATAGGCGGCGATGCCGAACGGAATCAGCCGCGGCGGCAGCGTGCGCACGACGAAGCCGATCGTCAGCGGCACGAACACGCCGGACGCGAGCCCCGCGATCGCCTGGCACACGATGAACGCGCCGAATTGCGTGCAGAGCGGCAGCACGGTTTCCGCGCCGAGAAACACCACGGCGCCCGCGACCAGCACGCGGCGCGTGCCGAACATGAAGGCCGCCGCGATCGCGAGCGGCCCGACGAACATCTGCGATGCGGTAAACGCGGTGTTGATCCACGCGCCTTCGTCGAAGCCGACGCCCAGCGCGCCACGAACGTCGGCCAGCCCGAGCGACGTGATGCGCGACGTCAGCGTCGCGATGATCGCGCCGAGCAGCACGGCCGCGATCGCGGCGATCGACCGAAACGTCGGAATGTCGGAGGCCGGCCCTGCGGCCGGCGCCGGCATGGCACTGCCGGTGGCGAACGTCGTGTTCATCGTCGAGCGGCTCCCGCCTGTCAAGCTGGCGCAAGCATAACGCGGTGCGTCGAATCCTGCCCGTACAACGGAGTTTGCCGATCATGACCCCACCCTCACCCGCGCCGTCGCCCGCCGTGCCTGCGCGTTCCCGCAAGCCGGCCATCGTCGCGATCGCCGCGATCGCGCTGCTGCTCGTCGCGTTGCTCGCGTACGAGTTCGACGCACGCGATCGCGGCACCGATGATGCATACGTGACCGGCCACCTGCACGTGATCTCGCCGCGCGTGTCCGGCACGGTCGAGCGCGTGCTCGTCGACGACAACCAGTTCGTGCACGCGGGCGACGCGCTCGTGCAGATCGACCGGCGCGACTTCGACGTGCGCGTCGCCGCGCAGCGCGCACGCGTCGCGCAGGCGCATGCCGATGCGAGCCGCGCCCACGCGCTGATCGAGCAGGCGAACGCGGCGCTCGTGTCGGCGCACGCCGATGCCGAAAAAGCCGAACTCGATTACGCGCGGGCACGCGAACTGACCCGCGAGACGCCGCGCGGCTTGTCGAAGCAGGAGTTCGATGCGGCCGATGCCGCGCGCAAGTCCGCCCGCGCGCGCGTCGCGGCGGCCGATGCGCAACGGCGCAGCGCCCTCGCCGCCGCCCAGGCCGCCGACGCCGCGTCGAGCCAGAACGATGCCGAATTGCGCGACGCACTGCTGCAGCTCGGCTACACGGCGGTCGTCGCGCCGTCGGACGGCTACGTCGGCAAGAAGACCGTCGAGACCGGCGAGCATGTCGCGCCCGGCCATGCGCTGCTCACGCTGGTCGAGCCGCATCCGTGGATCGTCGCCAATTTCCGCGAGACGCAGTTGCGGCACGTACGCGCCGGCGACGCCGTGCAACTGCGCTTCGATGCGCTGCCGGAACGCGCGTTCAGCGGCCGCATCGACAGCCTGTCGCCCGCGACCGGCGCGCAATTCGCGCTGCTGCCGCCCGACAACGCGACCGGCAACTTCACGAAGGTCACGCAGCGCGTCCCCGTGAAGATCCTGCTGGACGGCCCGGCCGCGACGGAGCCGCGCATCCGGCCCGGGCTGTCGGTCGTCGTCACGCTGCAACCCGGCGGCGCAGCGCGATGAAGCGCGCCTTCGCCGTACTCGCCGCGAGCCTGCTGGCCGCCTGCTCGATCGCGCCGCAGCCGCTCGCGCCCGTCCCGGTCGGGCGCGACGGGTTCCGCCATGCCGATCCGTCGACCGATGCGCGCGCGCCGTCGCTCGCGGCGTGGCCTGCGTGGCTCGGCGACCCGCAACTCGGCCGCCTCGTCGACGCCGCGCTCGCGCACAACCTCGACATCCGCGCGGCGGCCGCGCGCGTCGACCAGGCGCAGGCGCTGCTCGGCGTGCGCGAGGCCGCGCTGGCGCCGGCCGTGCGCGTCGACCCGTCGTTCAGCCGCACGCGCGTATCCGGCACGGTCGACAACGCGCTGCCGAAGCGCACGATGCACAACTGGTCGGTTCCGGTCGCCGCGAGCTACGAAGTCGATCTATGGGGACGCTTGCGCGGCGACGCCGACGTCGGCGAACAGAACGTGCTGCAGGCGGCGGCCGACCGCGATGCGGTGCGTTTGCGGGTGGCGACCGAAGTGGCCGTCGACTACCTGACGCTGCGCTACGTCGACGACGATCTCGTGACGCTCACGCGCGCGATCGGGCTGCGGCGCACCGCGCTCGACGTGATCGCCGCGCGCGTGCGGGCCGGCGCGGCGAGCGATCTCGACGGACTGCGCGCGTCCGCCGATCTCGATACCGCGCATGCCGATCTCGCGGAGAGCCGCCGGCTGCGCGAGAACCTCGTCGACGCCATCGCGGTGCTGACCGGCGTGTCGCCGACCGCGTTCGACGTCGACGCGGGCGCCGTGCCCGTGCAGGTGCCGGATGTGCCGGCCGGGCTGCCGTCCGCGTTGCTCGCCCAACGCCCGGACGTATTCGCGGCGGCCCGGCGCGCCGACGCGGCGTCGCTCGAGCTGGGCATCGCGCGCACCGCGTGGCTGCCGACGCTGACGCTGACCGCCGACGGCGGTTTCGCCACCCGCGACCTGCGCTCGTTTCTCGACCGCAACAGCTCGCTGTGGAGTCTCGGCGCGAACGTCGCGCTGACGCTGTTCGACGGCGGCAAGCGCGACGCGGCGGTGGCCGCCGCGCGGGCCGGCACGGACGTCGCAGACGCCAACTATCGCGCGACCGCGATCGCTGCGTTGCGCGACGCGCAGGACGCGCTCAACGACATCGCCGCGCAAAAGGAGCGGATCGTGCGCTACGACCATGCGGCACACGCGACCGACGCCGCGGCGCGGCTGTCGCTGAGCCGTTACGCGCACGGTTACGTCAGCTACCTGGAAGTGATCGACGCCGATCGCGATGCGCTGAATGCGCGGCGCCAGCTGATTCACAGCCGGCAGGCGCTGGCCGTCGCGACGGTGAGCCTCGTGCGCGCGTTGGGCGGCGGATGGACACCGCCGGCGCGCGCCGGCCGGGACGGGTTACGCGACGCGACGCAGGCCGACGCGCGATGAAGGATCGAATGGCCGGCGAACGCGTCACACGAGCGCGAGCCGATGCGCATCCTCGCCGAGAAACCGGTGCACGAAGGTCACGGCCATCGCGCCTTCGCCGACCGCCGACGCGACGCGCTTGACCGATCCCGATCGCACGTCGCCGGCCGCGAACGATCCCGGCACGCTGGTTTCCAGATGGTACGGCCGCCGCTCGAGCGGCCATACGCGCTCGAACGCGGGACAGTCGTACAGGTCGCCGCCGGTCACGAGATAACCGTCCGGATTGCGAATGATGTCGGTGTCCTTCGCCCAGTCGGTATTCGGCGCGCCGCCGATGCACACGAACAGGCGCGTGGCCGGCAGCCGTTCGCGCGTGCCGTCGGCCGAGCGAAGCTCGATCGCGTCGAGCCAGCCGTCGCCATGCAGCGCGGCGACGCTCGACCGGTAGCGAACCTCGATGTTCGGCGTCCGCTCGATCCGGTCGATCAGGTAGCGCGACAGCGTGTCGGCGAGCGACGCCCCGCGCACGAGCATCGTCACCTGGCGCGCATGCCGCGCGAAATTCATCGCGGCCTGGCCGGCCGAATTGCCGCCGCCGACGATGAACACCTGCTCGCCCGCGCACATCGGCGCTTCGCTCGACCCGGCGCCGTAGAACAGCCCCGCATTCAGAAACGCCGGCTCCTCCGGCAGCCCGAGGCTCCGATATTCGATGCCGGTCGCGCAGATGTTCGCGCGCGCGACCAGGATCGATCCGTCGGCGAGCTCGACGCGGATCTTGCCGTCGACGAACGTCGCATGCACGCCTTCACGCATCGTCAGCAGTTCGACGCCGAACTTCACCGCCTGCTCGCGCGCGCGTTCGGCGAGCTCCGCGCCCGGGATGCCGTCCGGGAAGCCCATGTAGTTCTCGATCAGCGAACTCGTGCCGGCCTGCCCGCCGATCGCGCCGCGCTCGATCACGACCGCGCGCAGCCCTTCGGACGCCGCGTAGACCGCCGCCGACAGCCCGGCCGGCCCCGCGCCGTAGATCGACACGTCGTATTCGACGAAACGCGGGCGCGCGACCCAGCCGAGCCGCGCCGCGATTTCGGCCAGGGTCGGCTGGTACAGGCGCGAGCCGTCCGGAAAGATCACGACCGGCAGCCGGATGTCGTGCAGCGGCGCGATGCCGAGCACTTGCGCGCAGTCGGCGTCGGATGTCAGCTCGCACCAGTCGTACGCAATCATGCGCCGCTGCAGGAAATCGCGGATCGCATACGCGTCCCTGCTGCGCGGCAGGCCGACGATCCGCACGTGTTGCGGTTGATCCATGAGCGCCTCCCGAGGATGTCGATGTCGAATGCGGCCCGGCCGGTGCCCGCGCCGGACGCATTCGCGACTGTACGCCGTCGCCGCGCGCCGCGCGGGCCGCTTCATGACAATTAAGGTGCGGCCGCGACGCGACGCTGCACAATGCCGCGTACCCCTCCCGCTTGCGGCTTCGCGCCGGCCGTGCCGCAAGCGTCGCTCCCGCGCCGGCACCGGAGCGCAAGATGACCAACGCCTGTACGCATCTCGACGAAGCACGCGTGTTCGACACCGACAAGGACTACTGTGAGGAATGCGTCAAATCGGGCAGCCGCTGGGTACATTTGCGGATGTGCCTGATCTGCGGGCACATCGGCTGCTGCGACTCGTCGCCGAATCGCCACGCGAGCCGGCATTTCCGCGAAACCGGCCACCGGCTCGTCCGCTCGATCGAGCCCGGCGAGCGCTGGATCTGGTGCTACGCGGACGAAGTCGTGGCCGGCGAAGTTCCGTCGTAACGCGACACGCGGCGCCATCGGCGCCCGTTCGTCCCCGATTCGCGCCCGATTCCGGGCCAAGGGTTAACACGACTCGATCACGGCTTTGCGCTGCGCCGTTTTCGACCTACAATTTATCGAACGATAACTTATCCTTCGATAAACGAGAGGTTCGTCATGCCCGTATCTCGACTCGCGCATTACTCGATCCGCACGCCCGATCTCGAAGCATCGTGCCGCTTCTACGAACGCGTGCTCGGCTTCAGACGCGGCTACCGCCCGCCGTTCGACTTTCCGGGCGCGTGGCTCTACCTCGGTGACGACGAAGCCGATTACGGCACGGTCCACCTGATCGGCATCGATCCGGCCAACCCGAACGGGCTCGCCGCGTATCTCGGCGACAAGCCCGTGCCGGCCGCGGGCACCGGCACCGTCGACCACATCGCATTCGTCGCGACCGGCGTCGAGGCGATGTGGCGCACGCTGCGTGCCGAACACATCGCGTGGCGCGACCGCACCGTGCCGAGCCTCGGATTGCATCAGGTCTTCATCGAGGATCCGTCGGGCGTGACGATCGAACTGAACTACCCGGCCGCCGAAGTCGCCGGCCTCGACATGCGCGGCGCCGCAGCGCCCGCCGCTACCCGTGGAGACTGACATGAGCATCCATTCGACGCATCGCAAGGCCGCCATCGTCGGCGGCTCGCTGGGCGGGCTGTTCGCCGCGAACCTGTTGCTGCGCAACGGCTGGGACGTGGACGTGTTCGAACGCGTGCCCGACGCGCTGTCCGGCCGTGGCGCCGGCATCGTCACGCATCCGGAGCTGTTCGACGTGCTGCGCGCGGCCGGCGTGCGCGTCGACGCATCGATCGGCGTGAACGTCGAATCGCGCGTCACGCTCGCGCGGGACGGCTCGCTCGCATCCGAGCGGCAACTGCCGCAGACGCTGACCGCATGGAGCAAGATGTACCACGTCCTGCGCGCCGCGCTGCCCGACCAGCACCATCACGCGGGGGCCGTCGTCGCCGACGTCGCGGACGGGCCCGAGCACGCCACGCTCACGCTGGCCGACGGCTCGGTCGTGCATGCCGACCTCGTCGTCGCGGCCGACGGCTTCCGTTCGGCGATCCGCGAACGATTCCTGCCGGACGCGCGCCTGCAGTACGCGGGCTACGTCGCGTGGCGCGGCCTCGTCGACGAGCGCGAACTGTCGGAGCGCACGCACGCGACGCTGTTCGACAAGTTCGCGTTCGGCCTGCCGCCGCGCGAGCAGATCCTCGGCTACCCGGTCGCCGGCCAGCACAACAGCACGCGGCCCGGCGAGCGCCGCTACAACTTCGTGTGGTATCGCGCGACCCGCGAGGACGCCGACCTGCCCAACCTGCTCACCGACGCGACGGGCAAGCTGTGGGCGACCGGCATTCCGCCGACGCTGATCCGCCGCGACGTGCTCGCCGACATGGAAGACGCCGCGCATGCATTGCTCGCGCCGCAGTTCGCGGAAGTCGTGTCGCGCGCCGCACAGCCGCTGTTCCAGCCGATCTACGACCTCGAGGTGCCGCGCATGGCGTTCGGCCGCATCGCGCTGCTCGGCGATGCCGCATTCGTCGCGCGGCCGCACTGCGGGATGGGCGTCACGAAGGCCGCGGGCGATGCGCTTGCGCTGGTCGGCGCGCTGGCCGCGCATGCCGATCCGCTGGATGCACTGCACGCGTACAGCGAAACGCGCACCGCGTTCGGCGCCGCGATCGTGGAACACGCGCGCCATCTCGGCGCATACATGCAGGCGCAACTGAAGAACGACACCGAACGCGAGATGGCCGAACGCTACCGTACCGCGGAAGTCGTGATGCGCGAAACGGCCGTGCCGCCGCGGTTCTGACCGCCGGCGGGCGCATGGACGACGTCTCGCGCCCGCCGCATCGCGCCCCATCCAATACCGACAAGGAGACACCGTGAACCGTTCGATTCCGGCCGCCGCCGGCCCCGCACCCGATCAGGACGTGCCCGCCGCGGCCACGCATCCGCTGCTGCGCGATGCCCGCTTCCGCCATCTCGTCACGCGAAGGCGGCGATTCGCGTGGTCGCTGACCGCCGTCATGCTCGCGCTTTACTTCGCGTTCATCCTGTCGCTGGCGTTCTCGCCGGCATGGCTCGGCCGGCCGATCGTGCCGGGCCGCCCGACCACGTGGGGCATCCCGGCCGGCTTCGGCATGTTCGTCGCGACGTTCGCGCTCGTCGCGCTGTACGTGCGGCGTGCGAATGCGGTGCATGACGCGCTCGTCGCGTCGATCCGCGACGGAGGCGGCCAATGAAACGCACCTTCGCCATCCTCCTCGCTGCAACCGCGAGCGCAGCCGCGGCGCCGGCGTTCGCGGCGGGCTCCGCGCCGCTCGCGCACCCGCACAATCCGGTCGCCATCGGCATGTTCGTGCTGTTCGTCGCGTCGACGCTCGTCATCACGCGCTGGGCCGCCCGCCAGAACCGCAGCGTCGCCGATCATTACGCGGCCGGCGGCCGCATCACCGCGCTGCAGAACGGCTGGGCGATCGCCGGCGACTACATGTCGGCCGCATCGCTGCTCGGCATCTCCGCGCTCGTGTTCACGAGCGGTTACGACGGGCTGATCTATTCGGTCGGCTTTCTCGCGAGCTGGCCGATCATCCTGTTCCTGATCGCGGAGCCGTTGCGCAACCTCGGCAAGTACACGCTCGCCGACGTCGTGTCGTACCGGCTGCAGCCACGGCCGATCCGCGCGTTCGCCGCGTCGAGCTCGATCGTCATCGTCCTGCTGTATCTCGTGTCGCAGATGGTCGGCGCCGGCAAGCTCGTCGAGCTGCTGTTCGGGCTCGACTACACGGCCGCGGTGGTGATCGTCGGCGTGCTGATGGTCGTCTACGTGTTCTTCGGCGGCATGCTCGCCACCACGTGGATCCAGATCGTCAAGGCCGTGCTGCTGCTCGCCGGCGCGGCATTCATGGCGTTCATGGTGCTGAGCCGCTTCGGCTTCAGCCTCGACGCACTGTTCGCGCAGGCGCTGCGCGTCCATCCGAAGCACGCGGCCATCATGCGGCCGGGCGGCCTCGTGTCCGACCCGGTGTCCGCGGTGTCGCTCGGGCTCGCGCTGATCTTCGGCACGGCCGGCCTGCCGCACATCCTGATGCGCTTCTTCACGGTCGGCGACGTCGGCGCGGCGCGCAAGAGCATCCTCCATGCAACCGGCATCGTCGGCGCCGGCTATGCATTGATCATCGTGATCGGCTTCGGCACGATCGCGCTCGTCGCGGCGGACCCGCGGTATCACGATGCGTCCGGCGCGGTGGCCGGCGGCGCGAACATGGTGGCGATCCATCTCGCGCATGCGATCGGCGGCAACTTTTTCCTCGGCTTCATCTGCGCGGTCGCGTTCTCGACGATTCTCGCCGTGGTCGCGGGGCTGACGCTCGCCGGCTCGTCGGCGATCTCGCACGACCTCTATGCGAACGTGCTGCGCCGCGGCCAGGCGACCGACCGCGAAGAAATGCGCGTCGCACGCGCGACGACGCTGGTGCTCGGCGTGCTCGCGATCGTGCTGGGCATCGCATTCGAGAAGCAGAACATCGCGTTCATCGTCAGCCTCACGTTCTCGATCGCCGCCAGCTCGAATTTCCCGGTGTTGCTGCTCTCGATCTACTGGCGCGGCCTGACGACGCGCGGCGCGGTGGTCGGCGGCACGATCGGGCTCGTCACGGCGGTCACGCTCACCGTGCTGAGCCCGACCGTCTGGGTACAGGTGCTCGGCCACGCGCACGCGCTCTACCCGTACGAATATCCGGCGCTGTTCTCGATGGCCGCCGCGTTCGTCGCGATCGTCGCGGTGTCGGCCACCGACGGCTCGGCCCGCGCGCGACGCGAACGCGCGCGGTTCGACGCGCAGCTCGTCGCATGCGAACTCGGCGCCCTCCCGCGCCAGGGCACGCCACAACACGACAATCACGACCTGGAGACGATCCGATGACCTGCCCCTGCTGCCTGCCCACCGGCCGGCGCCGCATGCTCGGCACATTCGCCGCGCTTGCCGTCGCGGCCCTTGCCGGACGTCCGGCCGCGGCGGCGCAACCGGCGCCCGCCTCGGCCGCTGCAGCCATGCTGCCGGCCCGGCGTCCACGCGCGATCGACATCCACGCGCACTATTACCCGGAAAGCTTCTGCGACCTCGTCGGCGGCGAAGGCAAGCGGTTCGGCGGCGCATTCGCGTGCGACGACACGACGTTCACGTTCCGCACGCCGGCCGGCGGCCTCGGGCCGCTGCCGATGAAATTCATCGACGTCGACGCGCGGCTCGAGGACATGGACGCGTCGGGCGTCGACGTGCAGGCGCTGTCGCTGAGCGTGCCGATGGCGTACTGGGGCGACCGGCCGTTCAACGCGAAACTGGCGCGCACGTGGAATACGGCCGCGTCGCGCGTGCACCAGCGGCATCCGGCGCGCTTCGTCGTCCTCGCGACGCTGCCGATGCTCGACGCGACCGATGCGATCGACGAGCTCGAGCGCGCGTCGGCGCTGCCTGGCGTGCGCGGCGTGTACATGGGCACGAACATCGACAACCGCGACCTCGACGATCCGCAGTTCGCGCCGGTGTTCGCGCGCATCGAGCAACTCGGGCTGCCGGTGTTCCTGCACCCGCAGCAAACCGTCGGCGGCGCGCGCCTCGGCGATTTCTACCTGAGCAACCTGCTCGGCAATCCGTTCGATACGGCAATCGCCGCTTCGCACCTGATACTCGGCGGCGTGCTCGACCGCCATCCGGCGCTGCACGTCACGCTGCCGCATGCGGGCGGCGCGCTGCCGGTCCTCGCCGGCCGGCTCGACGCCGGGTGGACCGTCCGGCCGGAAACGCGCCGGCTCGCGCAACAGCCGAGCAGCTATCTGCGGCGCTTCAGCTACGACACGGTGTCCCACTCGGGGCCGGTGCTGAACTTTCTGATCGAGAACGTCGGCATCGACCGGCTGGTGCTCGGCAGCGACTATTGCTTCGACATGGGCTACGCGCAACCGGTGCGTTTTCTCGACCGGCTGGACCTGCCCGACGACCAGCGCGCGCTGGTGCTCGGCGGCAATGCGGGCCGGCTGCTGCGGATCTAGCGCGTGCGTGCCGGGTGCCGCCGAACCGGGCCGGAACCCGTTCAGAACGTTTCAGCCGGGTTTCAGGAAATGACGCGGGCGTCTGCGTAGACTGGCTGCAAGAGCAACCGCGCTGGCCAGCCTGCGCGCCTTTTCGATTGATGGAGTGACAACGTGGATCCAGTTGCCAATCACCGCCGCGCAGCCACGCGTTCGCGGCCCGGCCAGCCGACGCACGACGCCCCGGGCGCGCCGCGCACGACGTGCGGCGCACCGCTTCGCGCGGAGCGCACATGAAGCACAAACGACTCTGGTTCGGCGCGGCCGGCATCGCGATCGCGGGCATCGCGGTCGCGATCGGCATCATGGTGCGGCCGTCGATCGCGCCGATCGATCCGCCCGCCCCTGCTTCGTTCGATCCGCAACTGGTGCGCGCCGGCGCGCGGGTCGTCGCGCTCGGCGACTGCATCGTGTGCCACACCGCGAAGAACGGCAAGCCGTTCGCGGGCGGCTTGCCGCTCGCGACGCCGTTCGGCACGATCTACGCGACCAACATCACGCCGGACGCCGAAACGGGGATCGGGCGCTGGTCGCGCGACGCCTTCGCCCGTGCGTTGCGCACCGGCATCGGCCGCAACGGCCAGCCGCTCTACCCGGCGTTTCCGTACATTCATTTCACGCGGATGTCGGACGACGACATCGCCGCCGCATACGCGTACCTGATGACGCGTGAACCGGTACATGCGACGGCGCCCGCCAACGACCTGATCTTTCCGCTGAACTTCCGGCCGCTGGTCGCGTTCTGGAACGTGCTGTTCCTGCGCGAAGGCGCGTATCAACCCGACCCCGCGCAGTCCGCGCAATGGAACCGCGGCAGGATGCTCGTCGACGGGCTCGGCCACTGCGCATCGTGCCATTCGCCGCTGAACGCGATCGGCGGCGAGCAGCGCGGCCGTGCATTCGACGGCGGCATCGTCGACGGTTGGGAAGCGCCGCCGCTCAATGCGCTCGGCCAGGCCGCGCGCCCGTGGACACAGGCGCAGCTCGTCACCTACCTGCGCACCGGCCGCGCGAGCGAGCACGGCGCGGCGGCCGGGCCGATGCTGCCGGTCACGCGCGACCTCGCGACGGTGCCGGTGGAGGACGTCGACGCGATCGCCGCGTACATCCTGTCGATCCAGAAGCCGGCGACCGCGCGTGCGGCCGCGGCAACGGCCGCGGGCGAACACACCGCGACGACGCCGGCCGCGCAGCGCGGCGCGACGCTGTTCCAGGCATCGTGCGCGCAGTGCCACGGGCCGGCCGCGCCGATGCAGTCGATCGGCGAGCGGCCGACGCTCGCGTTCAGCACGGCAGTCAACGCCGATACGCCGCGCAACGCGATCCAGATGATGTTCAACGGCATCGGCTGGCACGGCGAGGACACGCTCAACTACATGCCGTCGTTCATCGACCAGTACGACGACGCGCAGATCGCCGATCTCGCCGCGTACGTGCGCGAGACCTATACCGATCGTCCCGCGTGGGCGGGCGTCGACGCGATGGCCGCGAAGCTCAGAAAAGAGGACACCGCACGATGATTACCCTCACCGTCAACGGCGTGCGGCACACGCTGGACATCGATCCGTCCACGCCGCTGCTGTACGCGCTGCGCAACGACCTGCACCTGCACGGCGCGAAGTTCGGCTGCGGCCTCGGCCAATGCGGCGCCTGCACCGTGATCGTCGACGGCAAGCCGACCTTCTCGTGCCTGATGCCGGTGGCCGCGGTCGGTTCGCGCAGCGTGCGCACCATCGAGAGCCTCGGCACCGCCGAGCATCCGGGCCCGCTGCAGCGCGCGTTCATCGAGCACCAGGCCGCGCAGTGCGGCTACTGCATCGCCGGGATGATCATGCGCGCGCAGGCGCTGCTCGAACGCAATCCGAAGCCGACCGAACAGGAACTGCGCACGCACATGGAACCGAACCTGTGCCGCTGCGGCACGCACATGCGGATTCTCGCGGCGGTGCGCTCGGTCGCGGGGCTGCCGGCCCCCGAACCGGCTTCCGCTCCCGTCACGATCAGCAAGGGGCTGTGATGAATTCCCACGACGACATCGACGAAGGCCGCCGGCACTTCATCGTCTCCGGCGCGCTGTTCGTCGCGTTCACGCTCGCGCCCGCGTCGCGCGCGGCCGCGCAGCTGGTGATCGCCGACGAAGGCGCGGCCGTGCACGTGGCGAAGGCCACGCAGGCGCTCGCCGGCAGCCTGAAGACCAATCCGCTGCTCGATGCATGGGTCAAGATCGCGCCCGACGGCAAGGTCACCGTGTACACCGGCAAGGTCGAGCTCGGCACCGGCGTGCGCACCGCGCTGCTGCAGGTGGCCGCCGAGGAACTCGACATGAAGCCGTCGCTGATCACGTTCCTGACCGCCGACACCGGCGCGTCGCCGGACGAAGGCTTGACCGCCGGCAGCCATACGATGGCCGACAGCGGCTCCGCGCTGCTGAACGCGACCGCGCAGGTGCGCGCGCTGCTGGTCGAAGGCGCGGCGAAACGCTTCGGCGTCGATCCGCGCGTGCTGACGACCGCCGATGCGGTGATCACGGCGCCCGACGGCCGCACGATGACCTACGGCGACGCGATCCGCACGGTCGACCTGCACCGCAACGCGACGCCCACGTCGCCGCTGAAGAGCCCGGCGACATTCGCGGTGATCGGCACGTCGCTGCCGCGCGTCGACATCCCGAACAAGGTCACGGGCGGCGTCAGCTACGTGCAGGACATGCAGCTGCCCGGCATGCTGCACGCGCGCGTCGTGATGCCGCCGGTGTACGACGCGAAACTGCTGTCGTTCGACGAAGCCGCGATCCTGAAGCTGCCGGGCGTCGTACGGATCGTGCGCAACGGCAGCATGCTCGCGGTGGTCGCGCAGGGCGAGTGGCAGGCGGTGGTCGCGCAGCGCGCGCTCGCCGCCGGCTGCCAGTGGTCGCCGGGCCGCAAGCTGCCCGAGCGCAGCACCGTGCACGCGGACCTGAAGCGGATCTCGACGCAGCGCATCGAGATCGCGAACACGCACGCGGCCACCGCGCCGGCCGCGAAGACGCTGAACGCGACGTTCCTGAAGAACTACCTGTTGCACGGGTCGATCGGGCCGTCGTGCTCGGTCGCGCATCTCGAGAACGGGATGATGACGGTGTGGACCCACTCGCAGGGCGTCTATCCGCTGCGCGACGCGCTCGCGGAGATGCTGTCGATGCCGAAGGCGAACATTCGCTGCATTCACACCGAAGGCTCCGGCTGCTACGGCCACAACGCGGCGGACGACGTGGCCGCACATGCGGCGCTGATCGCCGCCGCGATGCCGGGCAAGCCGATTCGCGTGCAATGGATGCGCGAACAGGAACACACCTGGGATCACTTCACGCCCGCGATGGTGACCGAGGTCAGCGCATCGCTCGACGCGAGCGGCCGCATCGTCGACTGGAACTATGCGCTGTGGAGCAGCTCGCACAACGAGCGGATCGTCAACGCGGGCCGGCTGCTGCCCGCGCGCATGCTCGAGCCGCCGTTCGTGCCCGCGCCGTCGACGCCGATGCTGCAACCGGAGGGCGGCGGCGACCGCAACGCGATCCCGCTGTACGCGCTGCCGAACCAGCACATCGTCAACCACTTCTCGCCGACGATGCCGCTGCAGACGTCCGCGATGCGTTCGCTCGGCGCGCACACGAACGTCTGGGCGATCGAAAGCTTCATGGACGAGCTCGCGCACGCGGCCGGCGTCGATCCGGTCGAATTCCGGCTGCGCCACATGGAAGACCATCGCGCGCGGCAGGTGATCCAGCTCGCCGCGAAGCACTTCGGCTGGCCGCGGCCGCCGCGCGCGCGCAACCGCGGCGTCGGCTTCGCGTTCGGCAAGTACAAGAACCTGATGGCCTACGTCGCGATCGCGGTCGAGGTGTCGGTCGTGCCGGAAACCGGCCAGGTGACGCTCGAACACGCGGAAGCCGCCGTCGACGCGGGCCAGATCGTGTCGCCGGACGGCATCCGCAACCAGATCGAGGGCGGCATCGTGCAGGCCGCGAGCTGGACGCTGTACGAGGCGCTGAAGTACGACACGGAACGGATTCGCAGCTTCGACTGGAGCAGCTACCCGATCCTGCGCTTCTCGGCCGCGCCGCAGAACGTGAAGGTCCATCTGGTCAATCGCCCCGGCGCGCCGTTTCTCGGCGCGGCCGAGGCGTCGATGGGGCCGACCGCCGGCGCGCTGGCCAACGCGATCTTCGACGCGACCGGCCAGCGCCTGCGCGAAATGCCGTTTGCCGGCGACGCGCTGAGAAAGCGCATCGACGCGTAGCGGTCGGTCGCATTCGCTGCGCGACACGCCCTATCCGATACACGACAAGATGGCGCCGGCACGCACCGGCGCCGCATGCCGACAGGCGGGAGAACTTCCGACGATGGATACCTTGCTTTCGATGCGCGTGTTCACGCGCATCGTCGAAACCGGCAGCTTCACGCGCGCATCCGACACGACCGGCCTCACCACGCCGCGCGTGTCCGCGCTGCTGAGCGCACTCGAGCAGCATCTCGGCTGCCGATTGCTGAACCGCACCACGCGCCGCATCTCGCTGACCGAGGACGGCCAGGCGTATTACGAACGCGCCGTCGCGGTGCTGCGCGAGATCGACGACATGGAGGCGTCGGTGTCGCAGGCCCGCAACGTGCCGCGCGGCCGGCTGAAAGTGAACCTGCCGCCCGCGATGGCGAAGCAGGTCGTCGTGCCCGCGCTGCCGGCGTTTCTCGACGCCCATCCGGACATCATGATCGAACTCGGCGTGACCGACCGGCAGATCGACCTCGTCGGCGAAGGGGTCGACTGCGTGGTGCGCATCGGCGCGCTCGACGATTCGGGGATGATCGCGCGGCGGATCGGCAGCCTGACCACCTGCACGTGCGGCTCGCCCGCGTATTTCGCGCGGTGCGGCGAGCCGGAGACCGTCGACGATCTCGCGCAGCACGTGGCGGTCAGTCACATCTCGGCCGACACCGGGCGACCGCGCCCGTGGGATTACGTCGTCGACGGCGAGCCGCGCATCGTGCAGATGTGCGGCACGGTGGCCGTCAACGACGCGGACAACTACATCGAGTGCGGCGTCGCCGGCATCGGCCTGATCAAGACATCGCTGTACCTCGTCGAGCCTTACCTGAAATCGGGCCGGCTTCGCGAGGTGCTGACCGATTTCAACGCGCCGGCCAGGCCGATTTCGGTGCTGTATCCGCCCAATCGCCACATCCCGGTCAAGCTGAAGGTGTTCGTCGACTGGCTCGCGGGCCTGTTCGAGCAGATTCCGACGCTGCAGGGCAAACGCGGCTGACCCCACCGGGCGCGGCACTTTTGCGTGCCGCGCAACGCTCGATTGCGCGGCGTCTCGCTTCCGGTTTTATCGATTGATCAATAGTATGGACGGCAATGCGGTGCACCGTAGCGCGGCCGAGCGAACCCGATGCCGGCGCGACGCTTCGGTGTCCGGCCTTTCCCTTTTCCAGGAGTCGATCATGTCAACGGATTCAACACCGCTCGCGCCGCCCGCGCACGGCGTCAAACTCACGCAGGGGCTGATCCTGCTGTTCGCGTTCAGCTGCGGCGCGATCGTCGCGAACCTGTATTACGCACAGCCGATCACCGAGCTCATCGCGCCGAGCCTGCACATGTCCGGCAACACGGCGAGCCTGATCGTGTCGCTGACGCAGATCGGCTACGCGCTCGGGCTGTTCTTCATCGTGCCGCTCGGCGACCTGCTCGAAAACCGCAAGCTGATGATCGTGACGGCCATCGTGTCGATCGCGAGCCTCGCGGCGGCCGCGTTCGTGCGCACGCCCGGGCTCTTCCTCGCGATTTCGCTGCTGATCGGGTTCAGCTCGGTGGCCGTGCAGATCCTCGTGCCGCTCGCCGCGCACCTCGCGCCCGACCATTCGCGCGGCCGCGTCGTCGGCACGATCATGAGCGGGCTGCTGCTCGGCATCCTGCTCGCGCGGCCGCTGTCGAGCGTCGTCGCCGACGCGTTCGGCTGGCGCTTCGTGTTCGCGGCCGCGGCCGTGCTGATGACGCTCGTCACGGCCGTGCTCGCGCTGACGATTCCGTCGCGCCAGCCCGATCATCGCGCAACCTATTTCGAACTGATCGGCTCGCTGCTGCACCTCGTTCGCACGATGCCGGTGCTGCGTCACCGCGCGTTCTACCAGGGCCTGATGTTCGCGTCGTTCAGCCTGTTCTGGACCGCCGTGCCCGTCGAGCTGACGCGTCACTACGGGTTGTCGCAATCGGCGATCGGCCTGTTCGCGCTGGTCGGCGCGATCGGCGCGACGTCGGCGCCGGTGGCCGGACGCCTCGCGGATGCCGGCCATACGGTGCGCGCGACGCTGATCGCGCTGGTTGCCGGCGCGCTCGCGTATGCGGTCGGGGTCGTGCACGGCGCCGGCCTGTACGGGCTCGTCGTCACCGGCATCGTGCTCGACTTCGCGGTGCAGATGAACATGGTGCTCGGCCAGCGCGAGATCTACGCGCTGCATGCGGCGAGCCGCAACCGGCTCAATGCGCTGTACATGACGAGCATCTTCGTCGGCGGCGCCATCGGCTCCGCGCTCGCGAGCCCGCTGTACGAACACGGCGGCTGGCCGCTCGTCGCCGCGGTGGCCGGCGCGTTCCCGATCGTCGCGCTCGGCCACTACCTGCTCGTCGGGCGGCCGCACGCGCAACGTCACGCCGCGGGTTGATCCATCGTCACCCATCGAATCGATCCGTTCGCGGGGCGCAAAGCCGCCCCGCTCCCCGTCGAACCACAGGAGTCCATCATGTCTTCCCTGCTCAGTGCCTACGATCTGCACGGCCTCGCGCTGCCGAACCGCGTCGTGATGGGGCCGATGACGCGCTCGCGCTCGCCGTCGCGCGGCCTGCCCACCGAACTGATGGCCGAGTACTACGCGCAGCGCGCGTCGGCCGGCCTGATCGTGACCGAGGCCACCAACGTCAGCCCGGCGTCCGCCGCATTCGAGCTGACGCCCGGTCTCGTCGACGATGCGCAAGCCGCCGCGTGGAAAACCGTCACCGACGCCGTCCATGCGAACGGCGGACGCATCTTCGCGCAGCTGTGGCACGGCGGCCGCGTCAGTTCGCTGACGCTGCTCGGCGGCGCCGCGCCGCTGTCGCCGTCCGGCGTGAACGACGACCTCGAACAGTTGCAGGTGTGGGCGCAGTTGCAGAACGGCTACTACACGAAGATTCATGCGACACCATCGCGCGCGATGACGACCGATGAAGTCGTCGCGGCCGTCGACGAATTCCGGCAGGCCGCCGCGCACGCGATGGCCGCGGGCTTCGACGGCGTCGAGATCCATGCGGCCAACGGCTATCTGCCGCACCAGTTCCTGTCGTCGACGCTGAACCGCCGCGACGATCGCTACGGCGGTTCGGTCGCGAACCGCGCGCGCTTTCTCGAGGAAATCGTCGACGCGGTCGGCGGCGTGATGCCGCTGAACCGCGTCGGCGTGCGCATCTCGCCGTACGCGAAATACAACAACGTGCGCGACGCCGATCCGGACGCGACGCTCGCGTACGTCGGCCGGATGCTCGACGCGGCGGGCGTCGCGTACCTGCACGCGGCCGACACCAACGGCTGGAGCGGCGAGCCCGATCTGCCGCGCATCGTCGAGCACGCGCGCCGGTCGTTCCACGGCACGCTGATCGTCAACGGCGGCATTTCGCCGGACGCGGCGAACGCGCTGATCGACGCGGGCGACGCCGATCTCGTCGCGTTTGCGCGCGCGTATATCGCGAACCCGGATCTCGTCGAGCGCATCGCGGCCCGCGCACCGCTCGCGGAGCCGAAGGCCGCCGGCTGGTACGGCGGCGACCGCGCCGGCTACGTCGACTATGCGCGGTACGATGCGGCGCCGTCGCACGCGTGACCCGCACATGCGGCGCGCCACGTGCGGCATCCCGCGCGCGGCCGCGCGCCGCAGCCGGTCGAGCGTGCGGCTGCCGCACGCTCGACCGGGGCCGTCACATGTCGTTCCACCGCGCGCCCAGCACGCGGCCGCAGAAATTCGGCCGATGAAAATCCGGATCCGCGCGTTCGAGCACGTCGGCGCTCCACGTGCCGAAGGTCGACTGCGGCCGGTGCGCGACGCCGCGCGCGACCAGGTCGAGAAACGCTTCGGGGAAATCGCCCGCGCGCGGATACGCGGCAAGGAGCGCGTCGCGCTCGTGGGCCATGTACGCGTCGAAGTCGGTCGCCATCAGGTCCGTCGACACCGCGCGCGCCAATGCGCGCGCGAGCGGCGACGCGCGGACGGCCACGCCCGGCGTCGTATGCAGCGCGATCGCGTGCCACACGTCGTCGCGCATGCGCCGCGACCGGCGATGCCGCAGCAGCAACGCGTGCGCGGCATCCGCGCCGTCGAGCTCGTAGCGTTCGGTCGAACGGCCGTACGCCGGGCTCAGCCCCATGTTGGCGTACATCGCGGCGACATACAGTGCATCGGCATCGCACGCGTCGCCCGCCCGCCGCGCGGCGAGCGACGCGAACACGAACACGCGCGCCGCGTGATCGACGAGCGCGGCGGGCAACGACGCGCGGGCCGCGTCGGCTGCCTCGACCGCAACGGGCGTGCGCGGAATGCGAACGCCGGCCACTTCGTCGCCGGTGGCCGATGCGCGCGGGTGCGCAGCATTCATCCTGTCTCCTTCATGCCCCGCGCACGGGGCGGAAAATCGTTCAATGCACGGCGGCGTGCGTCGCGCACCGGCACGCGCCGCTCAAAACGCGACGCAGCAGCGGCCGAAGGCTTCGCAGCGTTCGGCGGCCGCGCTTGCGGTCGGATAGCGCGACCGCGCGAAGCGGCGTCCGTGACCGCGCGCGCGGCACGCATCGATGCCGGGCGCCGCGCATGCGTCGCCCGCCGCCGACGCGTGCGGCGCGTCGCGGCCGCCGGCGCCCGCCGCATCGGCGACGCCGCCTGCGGCGACCGGCGACCATACGGGGCTGACGGGCGGCGGCGGCGGCGCCAGCGGCGAGAATTCCTGCTCCGCGTGCACGACCTTGCCGTCGACGACCGTCAGCACCGACGACAACGTCGGGATACGCCGCGCGTCGACCGTGAAATAGTCGTCGCTCAGCACCGCGAAGTCGGCGTATCGGCCGGGCACCAGCGCGCCCTTGCGATGCTCGTCCGCGGAGAACCACGCGCTGCCGACCGTGTAGCGGCGCAGCGCCTCCATCCGGCCGAGCCGGTTGCGCGCCGGATACAGCGCGGTGCCGCCCACGCTGCGCCCCGACACCATCCAGTACAGTGCGACGAACGGGTTGTAGCTCGCCGCGCCCGTCGCGCCCGAACCGGCGCCGACCGGCAGCCCGGCCGCGAGCATCGCGCGGATCGGCGGCGCGCGCGTGGCCGCCGCCGCCCCATGGCGCGCGATGAACGCTTCGCCCTGGAACGCCATGCGCGGCTGCACGGTGATGCCGCCGCCGAGCGCCGCGACGCGCGCGATATTGGCATCCGAAATCGTCTCGCAGCGGTCGAAGCTCCAGCGCAGCCCGTCGAACGGCGTGTCGCGATCGATCGCTTCGAATACGTCGAGGAAGCGGCCGATCGATTCGTCGTAGGTCGCATGCAGCCGGAACGGCCAGCGGTGACGCACCAGCAGCCGGACGATCGCCGCCAGCTCCGCGTCGACCGACGCGGGCAGGTCGACGCGCGGTTCGAGAAAATTCCCGAGATCGACGGCCGAGCACAGCAGCCGCTCGCCCGCGCCGCTCGTGCGCAGGAATGCGTCGCCGCGGTCGGGTGCCGTCAGCGCGATCCATGTCGCGAAGTCGTCGAGCTCGCGGCCCGCGTGCCGCGCGCCCAGCGCATACGCGATGCGCGTCGTCAATTCGCCGCGCCGCGCGAGCGTCGCGACCGCCGCATAGTCGTCCGGATACGCGAGACCGTCGCCGCCGGCGTCGATCGCGCTCGTCACGCCGACGCGGTTCAGCGCGCGCATGAACTGCCGCGTCGAGTTGACGCGGTCGTCCGCATCGAGCATCGGCGCGCGGGCGAGCGCCGCGCCGAGCACCGCCGGGTCCGGGCGCGCGAGCAGCAGCCCGGTCGGCCGCCCATGGCGGTCGCGCCGCAACTCGCCGCCGGGCGGATCGGGCGTGTCGCGCCCGTAGCCGAGCGCGCGCAGCGCGGCCGCATTCAGCCACGCGCTGTCGGCCAGATGCTGGATGAACACCGGCGTGTCGGGTGCGATCGCGTTGAGCTCGGCCGCCGTCGGGCCGCGCTTTTCCACGAACTGCAGCGCGGTCCAGCCGCCCGCCACGCGCGCCCAGTGCGGCGCGGGCGTGCGGCGGACCTGACGGCCGAGCAGCTCGAGCGCGTCGGCGAGCGACGGTACGCCGTCCCAGCGCACCTCGAGGTTGAAGTTCATGCCGCCGCGGATCGCCTGCAGGTGCGCGTCGATCAGGCCCGGAATCACGGTACGGCCGTTCAGATCGATTCGGGTCGTGTCGTCGTGCGCATGGCGCAGCACGTCGCGATCGTCGCCGGTCGCGACGATGGTCCCGTCCTTCACGGCGAGCGCGCGGACGAACGAGCGCTGTTCGTCCTGGGTCGCGATCTTGCCGTTGAACACGACGAGGTCCGCCGAACGCGCGGGTTCCGTCGCTCTAAGCACCGTCGAGTCTCCCGTGCGCGCCCGCGCGCGACGCCGCACGACACGCGCGGCTTCCCGCGGCGCGCGCGTCGGCACGCATGCTGCGATCGCGCGGCCGCACTGCCGTACCGGATTCGCGCATCGTCATGCCGCCTGCTGCGCCGCGTCGGCGGCATCGCGTCGTGCATGCGTCAGGCACGGCGCGGGCGGCGCATCCGGACGGACGAAGTTCTGCACGCGCAGCAAGCGGCGCACGTCGTGGGCGCGCGAATGCGGATCGAAGTGCCGCGCGACTCCGGCGACGAGCGCCGACGCCTGCGCGGTGTGGCCGCGCTCGATCAGGTGATCGGCGAGATCGAGCGAACCGCGCAGCGCCCACATCGCGGCGCCCTGCGCGCTCGCGGTCTGGATCGCCATCTGCAGATGACGATGTCCGTCCGCCTCGTACGCGACGGCGAGATCCGCGCCGACGGTGCGCGCCTGCTCGAGCATCGCGACGCCTCGCACGCGCAGCAGTTCGGGGACGAACAGGTGCTCGCCGTGCGCGCGGCAGCGCGCGAGCGTCGCATCGAGCCGGGTGCACGCTTCATCCGCGCGGCCGGTCCGCACGAGGCCCTCCGCGTACGCGACGGTCAACGGCGCGAGCACGCGCCGGAAGCCGCTCGCCTCGACGCGCCGCAGCGCCGGTTCGAGGCGCGCGAGCCCGGCGCCGGGATGGCCGGCCTGGACGTCGAACTGACCGGTCAGGCATTCGGCGTGACTGCGCCAGATGTCGAAACCGTGCGCGTCGGCGGTCGCGCGCAGCGTCGCGAGATAGTCGGAGCTGATGTCGTGATCGCCGTAGCGCAGCGCGATCGGCACGGCGGCCGCGCCGAGCACGATGCACAACGCGAGCGGCGACGGGCCGCGGCGCGCATGCTCGACCGCTTGCGCGGCGACGCGCATCGCGTGCTCCGGCTCGCCTTGCATCCACAGCAGACGGATCAGCATCGTGCGGCCCAGCGTCGCCATGTCGACGCCCAGCGCGGCCTGCGCGCACGGCGATTCGCCCACGTCGGCGAGCTCGGCCGTCGCCGCTTCCAGCCGCTCGCGCGCCTGCGCATGCTCGCCGAAGTAATGCAGCGACGTCGCGACCATCGTGTTCGCCAGCAGCCGCTGCGACCGGTCGCCGCGCCGCTCGGCCGCGCGCTCGAAGCGCGTCGCGTAGCGCAGCGATTCGTGAATGTCCGACAGCGTCAGCATCGTGTTCCACAACCCGACCAGCGCGCGCGCGTCGAACGCATCGTCGCCGATGTGCGCGGCGAGACCGAGCGTGCGGTCCCACATCGCGGCGGCGGCCAGCGCGTCGCCGTCCGTATGCAGCAGCGCCGACGCGCAGGCCGCCCGCAGCCGCATCTCGCGCGCGGCGTCGACCGGGTCTGCCGCGCCCGTGTCGAGTTCGTCGAGCACCTCTCTCGCGCGCGCCGTGCACGCGCGCATTCGCGACGGCTCCAGCAGCGCGCGCGCCAGCCGGTCGGGCTCGGGCACGGCTGCGGCCTCGGCGGCGTCCGCCGGTTCGTCTACCGCTTCGTCCATCGGTTCGTCCATCGGTTCGTCCACGGCCAGCGCGCGCGCATCGGCAGGCGGCACGTCGGCGGGCGTGACGGGCGTCACGGGCGCGACGAGCCGCACGGGCGCGCGCTCGCGCTCGTACGCCGCATGGCGCGCGACGATGCGCTCGAACTCGCCTTCGTTGTGCAGCTTTTCGAGCGCGTACGCGCGCGTCGATTCGGTCAGCCGGTAGCGCGCATACGCACCATGAAACTCGACGGTCACCAGCGATTTCGCCACCAGTTCGCCGAGCACCGCGATCATGTCCGCGGCCGACGTGCCGGGCTCGGTGGCGACCGCGTACGCGGCATCGAACGAAAACGGCCCGATGAAGCACCCCATCCGGCGAAACAGCGCGCGCGCGGGCCGATCGAGCAGCACGTAGCTCCAGTCGAACGTCGCGCGCAGCGTCTGATGACGCGGCAGCGCCGAGCGCAGCCCGCCCGTCAGCAGGTTCAGCCGGTCGTCGAGACGCGACGCGACGACCGCGAGCCCGAGCGTCGCCACGCGCGCCGCGGCCAGTTCGATCGCGAGCGGCAGCCCGTCGAGGCGCCGGCAGATGTCGCCGATCAGCCGCACGCCGGCTTCGTCGACCGTGCAATCCGGCGCGGCCGCGCGCACGCGTTCGAGGAACAGCTCGACGGCCGAGCAGCGGACGATTTCGTCGGCGGACGCGTTGCCGTCCGGCACCGCGAGCGGGCTCATGCGCAGCACCGCCTCGGCCGAGATGTGCAGCGGCTCGCGGCTCGTCACGAGCACGCGCAGCGAGCCGGCGCTCGACGTCAGCGTTTCGACGAGGCTCGCCACCAGATCGACGATGTGCTCCGCGTTGTCGAGCACGAGCAGGCAGCGCGACGTCGCGAACGCGTCGCCGATGCGGTCGATGGCGGGCACGCCGGGCGTGTCGAGGCCGAGCTCGGCGGCGAGCGCGATCAGCATGTCGTCGCGCGTCGACGCGCGCGCCAGTTCGACGAACAGCACGCGCTCGCGCGAGCGGCTGCGCACGCCGTGCGCGACGCGCACGGCCAGACTCGTCTTGCCGATGCCGCCCGCGCCGACGAGCGTGACGACCGGCGTGCGTTCGAGCATGTCGACGATCTGCGCGAGTTCGGCGTCGCGCCCGACGAGCGGCGCGAGCAGCGACGACGCGGGCGCATCGGGTACATCGGGCGTATCGGGCGAGGCGACGACGGCCGGCGCCGCCGCGACGGCCGGCGCGTCGACCACGGGTACGAGGTCCGGGCCGGACGACGCGCTCGCCACCAGCAGGTAGCCGCGCCCGGGCACCGTCTTGATCAGATCGCGGCTCGCGCCGAGCGCCTTGCGCAGCGTCGCCACATGCACCTGAAGCCGGTTTTCCTCGACGATCAGGCCCGGCCAGACGGCGTCCATGATGTCGTCCTTCGACACGACCGAACCGCTTGCACGGTGCAGGACTTCGAGAATGTCGAGCGCGCGCGCGCCGATGCGCAGCGACGCGCCGTGCTGACGAATGTCGCGTTGCTCGAAATCCACAGACAAAGTTCCGATCTGGATCATGGCCGCCTCCGGTTCCCTCGGGATGGCTGCCCGATGAACGCGGCAGTTCACCCGGCAGGAAGTCCGCGTCCGGCGCGCCGTTGCACCGGACGGAAAATGTCGAATTCCGGACCGAGTGTAGACGGATGGCCATCGAAAATCTTGAAGGAAAATGCGCTCTGCCCGCGCATTTCGGGCGGGCGCGACCGGCACGATCACTTGCGTGTAAAAGTGGGGCGCTATACTCTGCCGGGCCGCTCGCGCAGGCGTTGAGCCGGGTGGCGCACTCGCCGCGCCCACGCATTGAAAGCAATTTGTCAGGATGGCGAGCGGACGTTTATGCAAATTCATTTTGAACGTTCGCGTGCGCATCTAAACTGGACTCGTCATTTCATGTTCCGAGTCCCTCGCTGGGGAATTCCATGTCAGACTCCGTCATCGCCGCGCCGGTGGCATCGCCTCCGCGGCGGCCCAAAGACACGCTCGGCTGCGTGTCGAGCCTGCTGGCAAAGGATGTCGAGACGGCATCCGGCGGCCTGAGGCTGCACCGCAAATGCATGCGCGAGGCGCACGTCGAACGCATCGAGATGCCGCCGTGCGACCGCGGCTTCCTGGTCGGCGTGTCGCTGAGCGGCGGCCACCGCCGCACGCTCTATGGGCGCGCCGGCGCGAGCGAGCGCCGGTTCCAGCATCACTCGATCTACATTCGCGACTTCTCGCGCCATTTCCACGCGGATCTGTACGGCAACTTCGACTTCGTGCTGGTCGAGCTGCCGCATGCGTATCTCGAACACGTCGGCCCGGAGCACAGCGGCCAATCGATCGGCGGCCTCACGTGCCGTCCCGACGTACGCGACCCGGTGCTCGGCCATCTCGCGCACGCGGTGGCCGACAGCCTCGACGCGGGCGGCCCGCTGAACGCGCTGTTCATCGAACAGATCGGGCTCGCGATGGGCACGCATCTGCTGCGCCGCTACGGCAACGCGCGCACGCGCGAGCTCGAGCGCAAGGGCGTGCTGTCTGCCGCGAAGGTGGCGCGCGCCCAGGAGCTGTTGATGGAAAAGGCTGACCTCGGCGTATCGATCGAGGAAGTGGCGAACGAATGCGACCTGTCGCGCGGCTATTTCATCCGCGCGTTCTCGCGCACGACCGGCCGCACGCCGCACCAGTGGCTGCTCGAACAGCGCGTGACGCGCGCACGCGAGCTGATCGAGACGTCCGACATGACGCTGGCCGACATCGCGGTCGCGTGCGGCTTCGCCGACCAGAGCCATCTGAACCGCGTGTTCGCGCGGATCGTCGGCCATCCGCCCGGCGCGTGGCGGCGCGCACGGTCGCGCTGAAGCATATAGGCCCGGCGCTGCTCCCATCGATCCGCCTTCCCGGTAGTTCGCGAATCTGGATGTATGCCCCATGCCGGGATTGAAGCAATTGCACGGATCCAGGTCCATGTAATGCTGCTTCAACGCGGGTTTGGCGACATAGACCGACATTTGCGTGTATGCAGGACCACGTTGCACGAGTGCACCGCCCGAGTTATTGCAGACGCCACCGAATACCGAGGCGAGTCGGTCACGCCTGAATTAGAGGACGTCCCCCAACCGAGGGCAACTTAATCGTTATGATGGACACGCGTTGCTGCTCGATTTCCTGAGGAGAGGGGAAGGTTGAGCTGCGGCGCTCGTCAATGCACTCGACTGACATATCGATCTGTCCCATATTCAGTGTCCGCGTAGCGTCGCGCGGATCGTGCCGCATGCCAATCGCAATGCCGCCTCGGTGGGCGGCGTGTCGGCAAGGCCATCGAGCACCGTGAAATCGTGAATCGTGCCGAGGCAGCGAACCGCGCTGACGCGCACCCCGGCGAGCATCAGCTTGCGGGCGTAGGCTTCGCCGTCGTCACGTGCGACATCGTTTTCGGCCGTGACGATCAGCGCGGGCGGCAGGTCTTCGAGATCCGTGTAACTCGCGTTTAGCGGCATTGCGATTGTTTCGCCGAGGTTGTCCAACGGAAAGCGCGTCCGTGCACGCATGCCCGTGGTCGGTGTGGTCAAGCTCGGACCGCCCGCATATCTCGCTGCCGACGCGCCCGCCGTGCTTGCGGAAAGCGTCGGACACAGCATGATCTGAAGCGCGATACGGGGGCCGCGGCGCGCCTTGACGAGCAGCGCGAGGGTGGCGACGAGATGACCGCCCGTGCCTTCGCCCGCGACGATGAGGGCGCCTCCGTCGAGATTCAATGCACGTGCGTGCTCCTGCAGATGAACGAGCGCGGCGAATGCCTGCTCGTTTTGGGTCTGAAAGCACGCAGCGGGCGCGGACGTGTAATCGACCAGTACGACGGCCGCCTCGGCGTCGGTGGCGATCCTGCGCGCCAGCCGGTTGTCGCTTTGGCCACCCGCGAAACTCGCGCCGTCCGGCAGGAAGAGCACGGCGGGCAGCGGAGTGGGCGCCGCCTGCGGCGGCCGCACGATCCGTATCGTGAAGCCCGGATCCGCAGCACCCGCTGTCAGCGCGATTTCTTCGGCGTGTATCGCGTCCGTCGCATCGCCGTTTGCCCATTCGCGCAAACGCTCTGCCGGAACCCCTGCCTCGGCGGCATGGTCGACGAACGATTGCGTTTCCGCATCGAGAACCGGATACGAGTCCGCGGATCTGATCAGGCCCGGTGCGGCGTCTTCGGGCAGACGGGCAGACGTGAAATCGTTCATGGCGCAGTTTCCGATGAGTGAGCTTGCTTGTCGATCCGGCGCCGTTGGCCGTCGACAGATCAAATTTTCATCGGATTCCCGCACGAGCCACAGTTAAGCGTTGCTAAGAGCCGTTAAGCCCATGTCCAGCAAGGCGTTCAGGCTACCGACGCGCGCTTCGAGCCGATTTGCCGTCGCTTCAGGTCCGCACACCGCGCGTTGCCGCGGCCTCCTGCAAATGCCCCTGCAACCACGACGGCGTGTCCGCCCGTCCCGCTTCGATCAATGCGTGTGCGCTCGCTGCGTCGCCGGCGCGCGCGAACGCTTCGAGTTGCATCGGGGTGGCGCCCGCCGGCGTGACAGGTCTGCCTTCGTGAATGGCCTCGAAGCCCTCGCCCCATTTGTCCCAATACGCGAGACCGCGCCGGCGCGTGCGCTCGCGAAGCCGCGCGGTCCATTCGCGCGCGAGCGCCACTTCGCCTTCCCATGTCGCGACGGCGATCGAGCCGATCGCGAGCCCATAACAGACGGTCAGATCGTGATCGATCGCGAGCGCCTCCGTCGCGCAGTCGCGCGCGAGCGCCATCGCCGCGTCGGTCTCGCCCTGCAGCCACAGAATGCGCATCAGAATGGAAATCGCAGCGATATGCGCGTCGACCTGCGCGTGATTTGCGTGCGTCGCGCGCACCGGATCCTTGTCGCGCGCCATCACCGCTTCGATCAACGCGCGCGCGATATCGTGGTCCCCGAGGAAGTGATGTGACAGCGCACACATCCGGTCGGCGGTTTGCGTCGTCGAAAAATCACCCGTCCGTGCGGCGGCAGCGCGAAACGCACGCGCATGTTCGAGGCTTTCCGTGTACGCGCCCGCGAGCGTGCGATGCGCCCACACGCCCCACAGCATGCGCAATGCGAGCCGGTCGTCGCCAAGGCGCTGCGCGGCGGCCTGTGCGGCGTCGAATGCGTTCGCCATCGCCGCCGTCGGCCCACGCGTGTGCCACAGCGCGTGACCGTACGCGGCGAGCAGCTCGATATGCTGCGCCTTGCCCGCCAGATCCGAGTTTTCCGCCGCGGCGATCGCGCGCTCGGCCATCCGGAGGAACTCGTGAGGGAGCGAAAGATGAAACCACAGCGGCGCCGTCGCGATCAGCAGGTCGATCGCGAGCTGCGGCTCGCGATCCTGCGCGGCCGCCCAATCGAACGCGGCTCGCACGTCGTCGATTCGCTGGCTGTGAATCGCAAGCCACTGGCGCGGCGCCTTGCCTTCCCACGCCGCCACGGGGTCGGCAAAGATCGCGCAGCAGTACAGCGCATGGCGGCGGCGCGCGTCGTCGAGTTCGTCCGCCTCTTCAAGTCGCATATATGCGTAATGGCGCGTCGTGTCGAGCAGTCGATACGGATGGTCCGGATCGTCGATCGCGCAGGCGATCAGCGACTTGGCGATCAGGCCGGTGACGGCGTCGAAGGCGGCGAGTTCATCGACGTCGCCACCGGCCGCGACAGCCGCCGCGGCATCCATGCCGAACGCGGCCCGCATGACCGAGAGGCGGCGCAGCACCTGGCGCTCCTCCGGCCGGAGCAATTCATAGCTCCAGTCGAGCGTCGCGCGCAGCGTCTGCTGGCGCGGAAGCGCCGTGCGGCGGCCCTGCGTGAGCAGCGCGAAACGGTCGTCGAGCCGCGCTGCAATCGAATGCACGTCCATCAGGCCGACGCGCGCCGCCGCAAACTCGATCGCGAGCGGGATGCCGTCGAGCCGTCGGCAAATATCGATCACGGGGGCCAGATTCGCGTCGCTCAACGCGAACCGGTCATTGGCGGCGCGCGCACGGTCTTGAAACAGCGCGATCGCCGGGAACTGCACGGCATCGTGGAGGCTCACGCCTGCGACCGTTTCGGGCGACGGCAACGCGGCGAGGCGATGGACGGATTCGCCTTCCGCGCGCAGCGGCTCGCGGCTCGTGACCAGCAGATGCACGCCCGACGCGCCTTGCAGCAGTTGCTCGGCGAGCACGGCAACGGCATCGATCAGATGCTCGCAGTTGTCCAGCACCAGCAGCACCGGCGACGCCCCGAGCGCCTGGATGAGATCGGGTACCGGATCGCCGCTGGAGACGGCCACGCCGAGCGCCGAGGCGATCGTACTGGCCGCGCTCGCGGCCGCGGAAACCGGCGCGAAATTGACGAACACGGCGCGCATGCCGGTGCGCTGGGCGAAGCGATGCGCGATGGCCACGGCTACCGTCGTCTTGCCCATGCCTCCCGGGCCGGCGATGGTGAGCAAGCGTCGCTCGGGCAAGTGGTCGGTCAGACCTGCGATGACGTCCTCGCGGCCTATCACGCGAGCGAGCGTGACCGGCAGACCGCGTGAACCGCTTTCGGACCCGTTGGAAGGCTGGGCGGCGTGCGTATGGGGCCGTGGTGCGGCAGGGTCCACTGCGTCGGCACGGGTAACGGGCGCCGCGAAACGATAGCCGCGTCCGGGTTCGTTGACGATGTAACGCGCGCCGTCCGGTCCGTCACCGAGCACCTTGCGCAACGCCGACAGATGCACGCGCAGCGCGCCTTCCTCGACGACGTTGTCCACCCAGACGCTGTCGCACAGATTGCGCGTCGAGACCAGCGCGCCCGCCTGCTCGACGAGTACGACGAGAATGTCGAGCGCGCGGCTGCCGATTTTCAGCGGCGTCCCGTCCTTGAGCAGGATTCGTTGCGGGAATTGCAGCGTAAAAGGGCCGAACGCGAGGCTGTAAGGAGCGGTCATCGAGAGCGTCGTCGCGCGGGTTGAGGGTCGGCCGTGTCGACCAATACGGTGCGCTGGGCGCGCACACTGACGCAAAAACAGCCAATCATTACTCAAAAGCTCAGTACGCGCCCTTAAAAGATCTTAAAAAGAACCGCTTTGTTGCAGCCGACGACGATTGGCACGGATTCGGGCGCCGACTTAGCAACGCTTAACAAGTCGTAACTGGCCCGATGCGCGTCTGCCCGCCAATATGGCTCCATGCAAGCCAATCAATGATCGGAGGTCGATATGGAGCGTCTGAAAGCACTGGAGGTATTCAAGGCAGTGGCGGACCACGGCAGTTTCACGCGGGCAGCGGACGCCACCAATCTTGGCGTACCGTCGGTCAGCCGCGCGGTGCAGGATCTCGAAACGATGCTCGGCGTGCAGCTCTTCAACCGGACCACGCGCCGCGTCGCGTTGACCACGGCGGGCCATGCGGTGCTCGAGCGCGTCACGGGCGTCCTGTCCTCCTATGAAGACCTCGCGCGTACCGGCAGCGACGAAGCCGGCGATTGCGCGGGTAACGTCCGCATCGAGGTGCCGGCAATCTTCGATACCGCCCGCCTCACTTCCGTCCTGGTCCGCTTCATGCGCGCCTGGCCGAAAGTACGGGTCGACGTGCGGCGCGTCGATCACCTGGCCGACACGCTCGGCGATCTTGCCGACCTCGCGATCGTCGTCGGTCGTTCGGCACCGTCGTCGTGCATCGCGCGATCGCTCGCGGCCGTGCCGCTCGGGCTCTATGCGAGTCCTGCGTGGCTCGAACGGACCAACGATCTCGCTCACCCGCTCGATGTGCCTGCCGAAGCTTGCCTCGCGACGGGCGCACAGCATTCGGTGTGGACGGTCAGCCATGCAGCATCCGGGGACAGTGTGACGCTTGCCGCGCGCGCGGCGCTGCGCACGAATTGCCCTCATGCGCTTCTCGCGGCGGCCGTCGACGGGGAGGGGCTAGCCATCCTGCCCGACCCGCTCGCACGAGCGGCGCTCAATCGCGGCGAACTCGTGCGTGTGCTCGATGCGTGGCAGGTGGCGCCACTGGAAGCCTGTCTCGTTTACCGGTCCAGACGCAATCTCCCCGCGCGGGTGCGCAAATTGACCGAGTATTTGCTCGACGCCTTCGGCGAGCAGCGCGACGAGATCGGCGCAATGGCGGCTGTACCGAACATGGCCCGGATGGCGGCGACGCAGGCGACGCTCACGCCGTGCGCAGCTTGATGAAGATTTTGCTGATACGAATGCAGGGGGAACGACGAAATGATGGTCGATTTTGCTGGATGTCTGCTGGATGTGTCGTCGCGGTATCTCGGACTCGCGATCCAGAACCGGACGGTCGTGGCTTGCGTCGACGCCGGACCGGGACACGCAACGCGCCTGAGCGATTCGCATCGTGGCGCGTCGTCCTCCAGAATGCCGCAGCATGCGCATGCCGCCACGGAGGTGGCCTCTCCGCTGTAGCCGGCCCGTCGGAGAAGCGGTGTGACGGCACTTCGTGTGCGATGACGAAGGACGCCGGGCCGTCACCGCACCGGCGTCGCGTCGTAGTTGACCGGCACCCAGTCGTATTGCGCACCCTCGCGGCGCAGGTGGCCAAGCCCCGGAAACGCGATATGCGCGGCGCCGACGAGATAGCGTCGATCGGCGACGCGCTTCAGCGTGTCCCGCCGCGTACGGCGGGCGGCGCCGGCATCGCTGTCGTACTGGACCGTCGCGTCGACGTCGCGCAACTGGATCGCCGCCACGTGCACGATATCGCCCCACGCGAGCAGGCCCGCGTTCCCGCTCTCGATCAGATAAGCCGTATGCCCCGGCGTATGGCCGGGCATCGGCACCGCGCGAATGCCGGGCGCGAGCGTCGCTTCGCCGCGAAACGTCTTGAAGCGGCCGGCCGCGACGTAAGGGGCGACCGCCGCGGCGGCCGCGTCGAAAAACGACGCGAGGAACGCCGGCGCCTGCGCCTTGTTGGCGGGATCGAGCCAGTACGCGGCCTCGACGGCGTTCACGCGCACGACGGCATTCGGAAACGTCATCGCGCCATTCGACGCAATCCCGCCGACATGGTCCTTGTGCAGGTGCGTGAGCAGCACTTCGTCGATCTGCGCGGGCGCGTAGCCGGCCGCGCGCAGGTCGTCGATCAGCTTGCCGCAGCAGTCGCCGTACAGCGTGCCGGCGCCCGCATCGACGAGGATCCGCTTCGATCCGGTATCGACCAGGAACGCGTTGATCGATCCCTGCACGGGCGGCTCCAGGAACGCGCGGTCGAGGTCGCGCCGGATCTCGTGCTTCGAGATGTCGCGAAACACCGTGTCGACCGGAAACGGATGAGTGCCGTCGGACAGCGCGATCACCGTGAAATCGCCGATCTTCTGCCGGTAGAAGCCGGGAGGCTGCTGGCCCGCGCCAGGGGCTGGCGCTGCGGATTGCGTTTCGGTTTGCGCATTGGCGTGGGCGTCGGGCTGCGCGCCGGCCTGCGCGAACGCCGCAGGCGCCGACAGGCCCGCGCACCCGGCCACGATCAGCAAACGGGCTGCATGCGCAACGCACGCGTGCCGGAACAGGGTCTTCATGCGATCTCCGCGACGAACCGTGCGCGCGCCCGGTCACGAACGGACCGACCCGTGCAACACGCAATGTCGCGCAGCTTATCGGGCGTCGTGGCGAAAATCCTGAGCGTCGCCTGAATTGTCCTGAAGACGCGGCACGCGCGCGCGGCCGCCGCACCGGCCGGCGCTAGAATGCGAACCGCATGCTACGCGACGTTACGACCCGCACAAGGGCCTGTTCACGCTAATAACGGGCTTGCGAACGTGCCTTTCCGCCCGCAGTGCAAGGAGTAAGGAGCGCCGTTTGGCCGTGCCAAACAAGCGACGCACGACGCCGCAATGTGGGCGGAAAGGCGCGTTCCCCTGTTTGGAAAAATGCATTCGTGGGGCTGCCCCCGGAAGGGCCGATCGCCGCGTCATGCTCCTCGCGAATACGTCGAGTATTCGCTTCGTCGCAATCCTTGCGCTCGGCCCTTCCGGGGGCCAGCGCAAGCCCGTTATTAGCGTGAACAGGCCCTAGCAACCCCATGGACAAATTCTCCGCGCTGCGCGCATTCGTCGAAGTAGCGGAAGCCGGCGGCTTCTCGAGCGCGGGGCGCCGGCTCGATCTCGCCGCTTCGTCCGTCGTGCGCGCAGTGGACGCGCTCGAGGCATCGCTCGGCACCGTGCTGCTGAACCGCACGACGCGGCAGGTCACGCTGTCCGACGCGGGCGCCGTCTACTATGCGCGAGCGAAACGCGTGCTCGGCGAACTCGCCGATGCCGACGCGCTGGTGGCCGACCGCGGCGACGCGCCGTCCGGGCCGCTGCGCGTGTCGGTCCCGGTCGCGTACGGGCTGCGACGCATCGCGCCGCACGTCGCCGCGTTCGTCGCGCGCCATCCGAAGCTCGACCTCGACCTGCAACTGACCGACGAACGCGTCGATCTCGTGTCCGCGCGGATCGACGTCGCGATCCGGCTCGGCGACGCGGCCCCGACCGCGGAAGTCGTCGCGCGGCCGCTCGGCACGTTCCGGCGCTACGTGGTCGCGAGCCGCGCGTACCTCGACGCGCACGGCACGCCCGCGACGCCGGGCGAACTGGTCGATCACGCGTGCCTGCGCTTTCATTTCGGCGTCGACCAGCAGACGTGGACGTTCGCCGGCGCGCAACGCACGACGCAGGTCGTCGTCACCGGCCGGCTGAAATCGAATCACAGCGAGGTGCTGCGCGAGGCCGCGCTCGACGGCGCCGGTATCGCGCTGCTGCCCGACTGGCTCGTCGACGCGGATATCGAAGCGGGCCGCCTGCAGCGGCTGTTCGATCAGTACGACGTGACGCCGGGCTCGGCGCGCGCGGTGATCACCGCGCTGTACCTGCCGAACCAGCGCGGCTCGAAGCGCGTGACCGCGTTCATCGATTTCGTCGAATCGCTCGCCCGCGCGCAGCGCTGACACGTGCGGCGCGGAGCGACACGACGCGTCACCAGCCGAACTTCGCTTCCATCCCGAGATAGTCGGCATTGCGCGCACCGAGCGCGCGAATCGACGAGCCAAGCTGGAAGTGCACGGCCTCGAGCGCGAGCGCGACGTTCGCGTTCACGAGCCAGTCGACGCGCGCCTGCGCGTACATCCCCGTCCACGCACTGCCCTTGCCGGCCGTGCCCGGCACCGCCGACATCCCCTGACCGTAGATCGCGTCGGCGGTCGTCTGCCGCCACTGGAAGCCGACGGCGGTGAGCACCGTCACCGAGCTGGCCGGCTTGAACGTCAGCGACGGCTTCACGTGGATCAGGTTGCTGTATCCGGTGTAGCCGGCGAGCGTGAAGTAATAGCCGTTCGGAAACATCGGGTTGAACGTGCCGACGCGCCGGTCGCCCGGATGCGCGTCGCCCGACGCGCCGTCGACCTGGATGCCGACGCGCGGCGTGCCGGCCGTCTTCGCGAACGTGTAGCCGCCCAGCGCGCCGAACGCCCACGCGCCGACCGTATCCTGCCCGACGTGGCCGGTCTGCAGCATCGCCTCGACGTCCCAGTCGAACCCGTCGGTCTTGCCCGCGTAGCGCATGTCGAACACGTCGCGCCGCTCGGTGCCGGATGCATCCGGATAGCGCGCGTTGTCGCGCGTATAGCGCGACCAGTACGCGGACAGATCGCCGGGCCCCGTTGCGGTGCGCTCGACGCGCACGCCGTCGAATCGCAGGTGCCGGTTCGACACGTCGTCGAACACGGCCGCATTGCGATACTGCACCGGGCGCGTCACATAGCCGATCAAGCGCCATTTGCCGATTTCGTAATCGGTCCACAGTCCGTCGTACGCCTGCCGCACGTTCGGGCCGTCGCGCACCGACACGAAACGCTGCAAGTCGAACGCCATCTCCTGCCGGCCGATCCGCGTCTTGAACGTGCCGGGCCCCAGTTGATCGACGTACGCGACGAACGCCTGCTCGATATCGAGCTGATCCTTGTCGACCGGGCCGACCGTGTCCTTGCCGAACGGCCGCGCATCGACGAACTGCACGAACGCCTGGAAGTGCCCGCGATAGCGCAGATCGGCATGCACGTTCGCGCGCTGGATCACGTAGTTGTCGTCGTGCGCGGCGCCGAGGCCGAACAGCGGCGCGTTGTTCAGTTCGAAGCGCTCGCGCAGGTTCGCGCCGAGCGACAGGTAGGTCGACGGATCGTCGCCGAGCCGTATGTATTTCAGCGCGTCGAACGGCTTGCGCGGCACGCACGGATTCGCGAGCACCGACCAGTCTTCCTGCCAGCGGTTGAACGACACCGTCGGGCGCTTCGCGGTGCACGCCGCGGCGGCGGCGGCCGGCGACGCGGCCGCGCCGGCCGCCGCCACATCGGCATCGGCGCCGACGGCCGATCCCGCGTGCAACGCGGCGCCGCCCGCCAGCACGACGCACGGCAGCGCGCCGCGCCACGATCGCTTCATCGGCCGGCGCACCGTCATTTCGACCGCGCGTGGATTTCGGCGACGTAGCCGCCCGGGAACTGCACGAGCGCCGCGTCGCGACCGTCCGACTTGAACGGCGGCACCAGCACGGTCACGCCCGCGGCTTCGGCCTGCTTCAGCGTCGCGGCGAGATCGGCGACTTCGTAGCCCGTCATTTCCCGCCCGAACGGGTAAGGCAGGTGGCCGTCGGTCGCGAGCACGGTCATCTTGCCGAAGCCCGACTCGATGCGAATGCGGCGGTACGTATCGTTCGGCCGGCCGATCTCGATGCCCGGCGCATGGCGTACGTCGGACACGATCTTGCCGTGCGAGAACGCAGCGAAGTTGCGCGCGAGCTTGCTCGCGCTTTCCGGCGATACGTACACGCGGTTCTCCGGCACCGTCTGCAGCGGGTCGTAGTTCGGCGCCTGCGTGTGCCAGTACAGCTGCATGTTCACGCCGCCCGGCCACCGGACGATCGCGTCGCGGCCGATCGGGTCGGGGAACGTCGTCACGACGATGTCCGCACCATGCGCACGCGCCGACTTCACCGCGACGTCCATGTCGGTGACGAGATAGCCGGTGCGTTCCTCGCAGAACGGATACGGGATCGGCGTCTTGAAACCGAATACCGAGATCGTGCCGACCGGCGTCAGCACGAGCTGCGACATCGTCTGGCTCGGCGTCGGCGTGACCTGGAACACGCCCTGCTTCGACTTCTTGCCGCCGAACGTCGCGACGAAGCTGTCGGTGAAGCGATCGAAGTCTTCCGGCGCGACGCACACGTGGGTCGTGTCGTACTGCGGGCCGACCGCGATCGCGGGGGAGCGCGCGGCGGCGGCCGGCGACGCGATGTCGTCGAGGTGGGTTTCGTCGGCGAATGCCGGCGCGCCGGCCAGCAGCGCGGCGAGCACGGCCGACGACGCGGCGGTCATGCGCAGCAGGTTGCGCAGGTTGAATGAACTCATTGGTTTTCTCCGTGATGTTGACGCGCGCGGCGTGGCGCCGCGCGCGGATTCTGATTCAGCGGGATGCAGGCCGCTCATCCGGGCGGCCCGGACGACAGGCGAGAAACACGCGCACCGCGAGCGGCAGCGCGCGGACCCATGCCGGGGAGTTGAAAGCGGTATGCACGCGATATCAGATCGCCCAGCACGAACACCCGAACGCGCCCCAGAAGCCCTTCGCATCCGACGTCGGCAACGTGCTGGCCCATGCGCTCGCGTGCGCATGCTGGTGAAGGTTGCATTCGTTCGCGCAGCCGCACATCGCGGCGGCCGCTGCCGC
>NZ_JAGIQD010000028.1:0-77452 GCF_017815045.1 Burkholderia sp. CpTa8-5 | reverse complement strand
AATTCGCGGCGCAGCACGATGCCGTCGACCCGCGCGCGGACCTGCGCGACGAGGAATGCACTGGTGCGGCCCGGCAGGTCGGTGAAGACCGGTACGGCTTGCGGCTGGACGGTGACGACGCCGACTTCCGGCGTTTGCGGCGGCGGTGCCGATTCTTTTTTCCCGCACGCGGCCAGGAAAACGGCGGCCGTCGCGACAGTGATTAAGCGGTATGGAACCCGTTCGACGCGCATGGAGCGACCTCTGTGTATAACCAATGGAATAAGTGCCGCGCCCGAGCGGAGCGCAACACGGATGCGCCTCGCGGCGCTGATCGAACACCTGAATTACTGGACTGCTAGAGACTGCTGGATACAGCAAGTCGGCACGAGACCTCCGTGCCGACGGGACGCCGCGAACTGCGGACAAGTACTAGGGCGGGAATCAGCAGAGTGGGATATTAACTGATTGCCACTTGGGTCATTCGATCGTAGGGTGGTATTGTATATACATTCACGAATGTATGTAAAAAGCCCGTTTGTACGCCGCCGGCTGTCCAGTCTTACGAATTGTTACCGGAAGCAAGCATAGCCCGTCTGCATGACGGCGACGAGGGGTGGCGACCCTCTATTCACCGACGATCGATCCAATCAGGCCTGCACATGGTCAGACGTACCAAGGAGGAGGCGCTCGAGACGCGCAATCGCATTCTCGACGCCGCCGAACACGTGTTCTTCGAGAAAGGTGTGTCGCACACGTCGCTCGCGGACATCGCCCAGCACGCCGGCGTGACGCGCGGCGCGATCTACTGGCATTTCGCGAACAAGAGCGAACTGTTCGATGCGATGTTCAACCGCGTGCTCCTGCCGATCGACGAACTGAAGCGGATGCCGCTCGACGCGCCGGGCGGCAATCCGCTCGAGAAGGTGCGCCAGATCCTGATCTGGTGCCTGCTCGGCGTGCAGCGCGACCCGCAGCTGCGGCGCGTGTTCAGCATCATGTTCATGAAGTGCGAATACGTCGCGGACATGGAGCCGCTGCTCCAGCGCAACCGCGCGGGGATGAGCGAGGCGCTGCACATGATCGACGCCGATCTCGCGGTGGCCGTGGGGCTCAAGCTGCTGCCCGAGCGGCTCGATACGTGGCGCGCGACGCTGATGCTGCACACGCTCGTCAGCGGCTTCGTGCGCGACATGCTGATGCTGCCCGACGAGATCGACGCCGAGCAGCATGCGGAAAAGCTCGTCGACGGCTGCTTCGACATGCTGCGCTACAGCCCGGCGATGCTGAAGGACGGCGACTGACCGCGCGGCGCGTCGCACGCCCCGTCGCCGCGCAGGGTCAGGCCGCCTTCGCGCGCCGCGCGCGGGCCCGCCGGTTCGACGCGGCCACCGAATCGCGCGCCGGCATCGGCGCGCCGGCCAGTCCCGCGATCCACGCGTCGGTCGACATCACCGCCGCGAAATTCGACTGGAACACCACCCCGTACGCGCGGTGAATCTCTTCGGCGCTCACCGCGCCCGCTTCGTTCTCGTAGGGCAACGTGCCCGTCGCGTCGTTCAGGTACTCGACCTTCAGCCCCGCATGCGCCGCGTGATAGACCGTCGACGCATTGCAGTTGTGCGTCATGTAGCCGGCCACCGCGAGCGTGTCGATCCCGTGCGCGTCGAGCCACGCGGCGAGATCGGTGCCGGCGAACGAGCTTGCCTGCGCCTTCTCGATCCGATGCGCGTACGGCCGGCTCGCGACCACCGCGTGCAGCGCGACGCCGTCGCTGCCGGGCGCGAAAATCGGCGCGCCCGCCGGCGCGACGTGCTGCACCACGATCACCGGCACGCCGGCCGCGTGCGCGGCGTCGATCGCACGGCCGATGTTCGCGAGCGACACGTCGAGCGGCGGATATTCGATCGGCAGGTTGCCGGTCACGTATTCGTTCTGCACGTCGATCACGATCAGCGCGCGGCGGTTGGCGGGACGGGAAGCGGAATGCGAGGCGGCATTCGACATGGCGAGCTCCTGGTCGGGAGGCGCTGCCCCGCCCCGGAGCGGGGCGGCCAGCAGTGCGATGCAATGCATTGTCGGGCCGCATGGCGTGCGTCGATAGTGGCCCAATAGCCATTCTTCGATAAAATCGGGCCATCGCCGTTCCGGAGTCCGCCATGCCCGCCGTCGCCTCGTCCCCGTCCGCTCCGACCGTCGTCGCCGTGATCGCGTACGACGGCATCAGCCCGTTCCATCTGTCGGTGCCATCGGTCGTGTTCGGCAAGGAACGCGACGCGGCCGTGTCGCCCGTGTTCGAATTCCGCGTCTGCTCGGCCGAGCGCGGCCCGCTCGCGACCACGGGCGGCTTCACGATCACCGCGCCGTACGGGCTCGACGCGCTCGACGATGCGGACATCGTCATCGTGCCTTCGTGGCGCGACCCGGACGAAACGCCGCCCGACGCGCTGCTCGATGCGGTGCGCGCGGTCGCCGCGCGCGGCGCCGAGCTCGTCGGCCTGTGCCTCGGCGCGTACGTGCTCGCCGCGGCGGGGCTGCTCGACGGCCGCCCGGCCACCACGCACTGGGCGTGGGCCGACGATTTCGCGCAGCGCTTTCCGCGCGTGCGACTCGATCCCGACGTGCTGTACGTAGGCGACGGCAACCTGATGACGTCGGCCGGCACGGCGGCAGGCCTCGACTGCTGCCTGCACGTCGTGCGGCGACGCTTCGGCTCGGACGCCGCGAACCGGATCGCGCGCCGCCTCGTGATCCCGCCGCACCGCCAGGGCGGCCAGGCCCAGTACGTGCCGCAACCGGTCGCCGCGCACCCGCGCGATGCGCGGCTCGCGGGCCTGCTCGATTGGGTGCGCGCCCATCTCGACGCCGCGCATAGCGTCGATTCGCTCGCCGAACGCGTGCTGATGAGTCGGCGCACGTTCACGCGTCACTTCCGCCAGGCGACGGGCACGACCGTCACCGCGTGGCTGCAGGCCGAGCGGCTCGCGCGCGCGCAGCATCTGCTCGAAACCACCGGACAATCGATCGACGCGATCGCGCAGGCGGCCGGCTACGGCTCGAGCGTGTCGCTGCGCCAGCGTTTCGCGGGCGCGCTCGGCACGTCGCCGTCTGCATATCGAAGGGAATTTCGCGGCGCCGGCGCCGGTAACGACGCGGGACGGTGATACGCGCCGTGCGGGCGCGACGCAGGCCGTGACGCGGAACCGGGCGACCGCTCAGCCGCCGTTGAACCAGCGTGCCGCGTAAAGCAGCAGCGCGACGAACACGATCATCGCCGCCCAGGCCCACACGGGCACCGTGCCGGAATCGCGATGCCGGAGCGCGCTCGCCGCCCGCCCGCTCAGCGTACCGCCGAGATGCGGCGGCAGCGAACGCTTCGTCGCGGCCATCAGCGATGCCGGCCGCAGAAAGACATGCTGGCGTCGCTGCGCGGCGGCGCTCGCGCGATTCGGCGCGAGGCCGTGCTTCGCCTGCACGACCGCGCAGAACTCGCGGAAGAACGCGTCGGTCCATTCGCGCAGCGCATTGTCGATCTGCCGCCCCGGCAACTCCGCGAGCGGCCCGCTCGCCGTCGCCCAGACCACGTACTCGATGCGCGTGGCGGTCGCATCGTCATCCGGCATCAGCACGAGCTCGACCTGGCCGCGCAGCGCGCCGAGGCCGTCGGCCCGCGCCTTGAAGTTGAGCACGCGGCGCGGCTGCCCTTCCGCGTCGCCCTGTTCGGCGGCCGCATGCGCGCGCACGTCGTAGCGGGCGCGCAGCGGGCCCAGCGGCACCGTGATCGTCAGCGCGAACTCGCCGTGCGCGAGTTTCACGAACGATTCGCAATGATCGAAGCTCGCACGCAGCAGCGCGAGATCCTCCAGCGCTTCCCGCACGACAGGCGGCGCGAGCGGTACGCGTAACGTGTCGTTCAATTCCATGACGCCTCCCCGATGAACGCGCGCCGCATCAGGACGTCTCGACGAGACTGTCGACCCGTGCGACATCGAAGGCGACGTAGTGCGCGAGCACGGCGGCCGCCTCCTTCGGTTCTTCGTAACTCCATGCGGCGTTCTCGATCACGCCGTCTTCCGTCTGCAAGTCGAAATGCACGGCCTGCCCCCTGAACGGGCAGGCGGTCGTGACGCCCGATTTCACGAGCCGGCGCATGTTGACGTCGCTGCGCGGCAGGTAGTGGATGTCCGGGAGCCCCGCTTCACGCACGGTCAGCGCGCCGTGCGAATCGGCATAGGTGATGCCGCGATGGATCACGCGCACGCGATGACGGTTCGGCACGATTTCGAGTCGGGGGTCGGCTGCATCGGACATCGTTTCTCCTTCGGGCGGCCGCCAGGCCGGGCAGGAAACGAAAAAGCCACGGCACGCATGCCGTGGCTTTCATTATGGGCGAAACTTCGTCCGAGTGCGCGTCCCGGGCCCGGGCCGCGCGCGGGCGGCTACTGCGCACTCCACTGGAACGCGGCTTTCGCGCCGCCCTTCGCGCCGACCGTGACGGCGCGCGATTCGTCGCTGCCCTGGTACGACGCATGCACCGTATAGCGCCCCGGCGGCAGCTTCACCAGCATGTACGGCCCGCGCGCGTCGGTCGCCAGCACCTCGGTGCCCTTGCCGTCGACGATCCGGACATGGACGTCGGCCAGGAACTCGCCGCCCTTGCCGGTGAAGCGCAGCGCCAGCGGCCATGACGCCTCGTTACTCTGGAATGCCGTCGACTGGTCCTTGCCGATACCGCCCGACACATAGCTGATATCGCCTTGCTGGCTCGCGGCGGGCAGACCGTCCGACTGCGCGTACGCGCCGGTCGCACCGGCCGCGAGGCCGGCGGTCAGCGCCGCGGCGACGGCAAATCGGGACACGTTGCGTAGATGTTGCATGGCTCTCTCCTTGGGGTCGGAACACATACGGGGCGCAGCGTCACGCGATCGAGCGGCGGCGGCGCCCGCCGCGGCCGGCCGGGCCGGCCGTCGGCCGTGGCCGGTCAGCTCAGGTCGACCGGCACGAAGATCTGTGCATTATCGCGCTGGATCAACAGAGCAAGACTGTTGCCCGCGCCCTTCACCGCGTCGCGCAACTGCTCGGGGCTCGTGACCGGGCGGCCGTTCACCGCGAGGATCACGTCGCCGGGCTGGATGCCCGCGTTGGCGGCCGGCCCGCCGGCCTGCTGCACGATCAGCCCGTGCGACAGGTTGTCGGCGTTGCGCTCCTGCGGCGACAGCGGCCGCACCGCGACACCCAGACGACCCTGCTCGACCGGCCCGCCGTCGTTCGACGCGAGCTTCGCATCGGCCATCGCGCCGAGCGTCACGCTGATCGACTTCTTCGACTTGTCGCGCCAGATCTGCAACTCGGCCTTCGAACCCGGCTTCAGGTTCGCGATCTGCGCGGGCAGCGACGTCGAATCGGCGACCGGCGAGCCGTTGACCGACAGGATCACGTCGCCCGGCTGCAGGCCGGCCTTCGCGGCCGGACCGTTGGCGTCGACCGAGCTGACGAGCGCACCGTCCGGCTTCGGCAGCCCGAACGAGCTCGCGAGCGTCTGGTTCAGCCCCTGCACGGCCACGCCGAGACGGCCGCGGCTCACGTGGCCCGTCTTCACGAGCTCGTCCTTCACCTTGATCGCCTCGTTGATCGGGATCGCGAACGACAGGCCCTGGAAGCCGCCCGTCTGCGAGTAGATCATCGAGTTGATGCCGATCACCTCGCCCTGCAGGTTGAACAGCGGGCCGCCCGAGTTGCCGGGGTTCACCGGCACGTCGGTCTGGATGAACGGCGTGTAGTTCTCGTCCGGCAGCGCACGCGACTTCGCGCTGATGATGCCCGACGTGACCGTGTTGTCGAAGCCGTACGGCGAGCCGATCGCGACGACCCACTGGCCGACCTTGCTCTGCGCCGGATCGCCGATCTTCACGGTCGGCAGGCCGCTCGCGTCGATCTTCAGCACGGCGACGTCGGACTGCTTGTCGGAGCCGACGACCTTCGCCTTGTATTCGCGCTTGTCGGTCAGCTTGACCGTGACGACGTTCGCGCCGTCGATCACGTGCGCATTGGTGAGGATGTACCCGTCGGCGCTGACGATGAAGCCCGACCCGAGGCTCGCGCTCGGCTGGTCGTCCGGCTGCGCGTCGCCGCCCATGCCCGGCACCTGGCCGTAGAAGTGCTTGAAGAACTGGTAGAACGGGTCGCTCGGATCGATCGGCAGTTGCGGCTGCGGCGCGCGCCGCGACACCTGCTTCACGACATGCTTCGCGCTGATGTTCACGACCGCCGGGCCGTAGGTCTCGACGAGCCCGGAGAAATCGGGGATGCCGGTCTTGGCGGCGGCTTCGGCCGGCATCATGGCGGCCTGCGCGGGCGTGATGATCTGCGGATCGGCGCGGCGGGTACCGGCGAAATAGCCTGCCGACAGGGCGGCCGCCACGGCGACCGCGACGGTGCCGCGTGCAAGGAATCGGGTGTTCATCGTAGGACCTCCTCGTTGTTAGGACGCAGCGTAACGACCCTGACTTAAAGGAGGCTTAATCAGCCTTAAGCGGGGCTTAAGCGACCTCCGGCGCCGGGCCGGCCCCGCGTCCCTTCAGGCGGATTCGGAAGGCTGCGGCGCCTGGGCCGGCATCTCGGCATCGCGGAACACGACGCTGACGAGCAGGCCGCCCGCGGCCGCATCGCCGAGCGACACCGTCGCGCCCTGCTGCGCGGCCACGCGCTTGACGATCGCGAGCCCGAGCCCGCTGCCCGACACGTCGGTGCGCGCGCGCGCCGTGCTGTCGCGATAGAAGCGGTCGAACACGCGCTCGCGCTCGTCGGCCGGAATGCCCGGCCCGCTGTCGGCGATCTGCACGCACGCGCGGCCGGCCGCGTCGCGCGTCAGCGACACGTCGATGCGGCCGCCGTCCGGCGTGTACTTCACCGCGTTGTCGAGCAGGTTGCCGAACATCACGCGCAGCGCGCCGACGTCCGCGACGACGCTCGCCGCGCGCGTTTCCTCGAAGCCGAGATCGATGTCGTGCCGCTGCGCGAGCGGCGCATGCGCGGCCACGCATTCGGCGAGCAGCGCCTGCAGGTCGACCGGTTCGCGCATCGTCGCGCCGTCCGGCTCGGCGCGGGCGAGCGCGAGCAGTTGCTCGGTGAGGCGCGTCGCGCGCGACACGCCGTCCTGGAGATCCGCGATCGCCTCGCGGCGCGATGCATCGTCCTTCGCGCGCGCGACGAGCTGCGCCTGGATCTGCACGGCCGCGAGCGGCGTGCGCAATTCGTGCGCGGCGTCGGCGACGAACGCCTTCTGCGTGTCGAGCGCCGACGACAATCGCGCGAGCAGCCCGTTCAGCGCCCGCACGAGCGGCTGCACCTCGAGCGGCAGCCGGCCGTCGGGCAGCGGATCGAGCGCTTCCGGCCGGCGCGCCTCGACCGCGCGCGTCACGCGGCCGAGCGGCGCGAGCCCGCGCCCGACGATCCCCCACACGGCCGCGCCGAGGAACGGCAGCAGCACGATCAGCGGCCACAGCGTGCGCAGCGCGACGTTCGCCGCGAGCCGGTTGCGCACCGACAGCGGCTGCGCGAGCTGCACGACGTTGTCGCCGACGATCGCGCCGTACACGCGCCATTCGCCGCGATCGGTGCGCTCGGTCGAGAAGCCGAGCTCCGCGCGCGGCGCGATCGGCGCGCGCGGATGCGAGAAGTACATCAGCACGCCGTTGCGGTTCCAGATCTGGATCACGATGCCTTCGTCGCCGTTGGTGCGCGAGCCGAACACCTGCGAGAACGGCTCGGACGGCAGCGCCGCGGCGATTTCCTGCAGCTGGTAGTCGAACAGTTCGTTCGCCTCGGCGAGCGCCTGCCGGTAGATGAGCCAGCCCGCCATGCCCACGCCCGCGACCACGATCGCGAGCAGCCAGATCAGCAATTGATGACGAATCGACCGCACGCGTCAGCTTTCCTTGACGACCATGTAGCCGAGCCCGCGCACGTTGCGGATCAGGTCCGAGCCGAGCTTCTTGCGCAGCGCGTGGATGTAGACCTCGACCGTGTTGCTGCCGATCTCCTCGCCCCAGCCGTACATCTTCTCCTCGAGCTGGCTCTTCGACAGCACCGCGCCCGGCCGCGCGAGCAGCGCCTCGAGCAGCGCGAACTCGCGCGCGGACAGCGCGACGGGCGCGCCGTCGAGCGTCACCTGGTGCGCGGCCGGATCGAGCGTCAGCGCGCCGTGGCGGATCAGCGATTCGCTGCGCCCGGCCTGGCGGCGGATCAGCGCGCGCATCCGCGCGCCGAGCTCGTCGAGATCGAACGGCTTGACGAGGTAGTCGTCGGCGCCCGCGTCGAGCCCCTTCACGCGATCGGCGACCGCGTCGCGCGCGGTGACGATCAGCACCGGCAGCGCCAGCCCGCGCCCGCGCAGCGTGCGCAGCACGTCGATGCCGTCGCGCTTCGGCAGCCCGAGATCGAGCAGCAGCAGATCGTATGTCTCGCCGCCGAGCGCGGTGAGCGCGGCGTCGCCGTCCTGCACCCAGTCGACCGCAAAGCCGTCCGAGCGCAGCGCCTTGCGCACGCCTTCGGCAATCATTCGATCATCTTCGACAAGCAGAATCCGCATCGGGCCACGCATCCATGGGGCGAGTCAAACACGGCGACCATTGTAGCGCCGCGAATCGCGTGCGCGGCACCCTGCAATGCAACAGTAAGGCGGATTGCAAGGGGCGTGCCGCGACTTGTCTCTACAATGTGCGCTTCGGCGCCCCGCGCGCCCTGCCCGAGCCCCCGCTTTTCCCGTATTCGCCCATGCCGATTTCCGATCTTTCCGCCCGGTTCGCCCCTCGCGCCCGCGTCTGCCTGCGGGCGGCCGCCGTCGTCGCCACCTGCACCGCGCTCGCGTTCGCGCCGCCCGCGCAGGCCCGCAAGAAATCCCACAAGGAAGCGCGCAAGAGCGCCGTCGTGTCGCCGGCCGCACGCGCGGCCGGCCTGCCGGCATCGGTGCTCGTCGCGCTGCAGCGCGCGAAGGTGCCGGCATCGGCGATGAGCGTCGTGGTCGAGCGCGTCGGCGATCCGCAACCGCTGATCGCGTGGAATGCGAGCCGGCCAATGCTGCCGGCCTCGACGATGAAGCTCGTGACGACCTTCTCGGGCCTGTCGATCCTCGGCCCCGACTACCGCTGGCGCACGACCGCGTACACGGACGGCACGATCGATCCCGACGGCACGCTGCAGGGCAACCTGTACATCAAGGGCACCGGCGATCCGAAGCTCGTGCCCGAAGAGTTGATCGACCTCGTCGACAAGCTGCGGAAGGCCGGCGTCAAGCGCGTGGCCGGCGGCCTCGTGCTCGACAAGAGCTATTTCGCGGCGTCGACGCGCGACCTGCCGTCATTCGACGACGATGCAAGCGCGCCGTACAACGTCGGCCCCGATCCGCTGCTGTACGCATTCAAGGCCGTGTCGTTCACGGTCACGCCGGGCGACGACGGCAAGGTCGCCGTCGACGTGCTGCCGCCGCTCGCGGACCTGTCGATCGACAACCAGCTCGTCGAAGGCTCGGGCTCGTGCAGCGCGGCCGCCGCGGCCGCGCGCCCGACGCTGACCGCCGGCGGCGGGATCATGACCGCGTCGTTCGCCGGCGACTACCCGCTGCGCTGCGGCGCGCACACGACCAACCTCGCGATCCTCGATCACACGACGTTCTTCGCACGCGGCTTCCTCGCGCTGTGGCAGCAGGACGGCGGCACGATCGCGGGGCCCGTGAGCGAAGGCAAGGTGCCGACCACCGCGCGGCCGCTCGCCGTGCATCACAGCCCGGTGCTCGGCAGCATCGTCTACGACATCAACAAGTTCAGCAACAACGTGATGGCGCGCAACCTGTTCCTGACGATCGGCGCGGTCAGCGGCAAGCCGCCCGCGACGCCCGAGCAGTCGAGCCGCGCGATCCAGGCGTTCCTGCAGAAGAACGGCATCGCGATGCCCGATCTCGTGCTCGAGAACGGCTCGGGGCTGTCGCGCGAAGAGCACGTGAGCGCGCTGTCGCTCGCCGCGCTGCTGCAGGCCGCGAACGCGAGCCCGGTCGCGCAGGCGTTCGTCGATTCGCTGCCGATCGCCGGCATCGACGGCACGATGAAGAACCGCCTCACCAACGCGGGCGTGCTCGGTAACGCGCACATCAAGACCGGCACGCTGCGCGACGTGCGCGCGATCGCCGGCTACGTCGCCGGCGCGGACGGCCAGAGCTACGTCGTCGTCAGCTTCATCAACGACGATCGCGCGGAAGGCGCACGCGCCGCGCACGACACGCTGCTCGAGTGGATCTACGCGGGCGCGCACTGACGCTCCGCGCACCGCGCATCGGGCCGTCGTGACAACGCGGCCCGCGCTCCCGCTGCTCCGCGTCGCCCGCGAAATTTCGCGCTGCGCGGTTTGAAACGCCGCCGCCACCCTCGTGCAACGCGCTGTGCGCACGCCATGCCCGCAAAACGGGGCCGCACCGCCCGGCCCCGTGCAGTACGGATTCCGTAGAAACCCTGTCCTCAGAGGGAACCCTCTACGCTGCCCCCTCGCCTAGCGCGCGGCGATTGCGTAGGCTGTTGGCCTGACCGATATCTACAACGGGCCACACGCCCGGCCTCATGGCTTGCAGGGGAACGAAGGAGACACTCGCCCATGCGATTCGACGTCGAATTGCTTCTGCTCGCGCTGGCGCCCGTCTTCCTGCTCTGCATCGCGTGGGAGGCCTGGCACCTCGCCCGCACCCGTGCGCACGACCGCATCTATGCGTGGCGCGACACGCTGTGCAACGCGGCGCTCGCGCTGATGCACCAGGGCGCCGACAAGCTCGCATGGCTGTTCGTGATTCCCGTCTATGCGTACTGCTACCGGCACTATCGTCTTTACACGTGGCACGACGGCTGGCTGTCGTTCGCGGTGCTGTTCGTCGCGCAGGACTTCCTCTACTACGTGTTCCATCGCGCGAGTCATCGCGTGCGCTGGCTGTGGGCCGCGCACGTCGTGCACCACTCGTCCGAGCGGATGAATTTCTCGACCGCGTTCCGCCAGAGCCTGATGTACCCGGTCTCGGGCATGTGGCTGTTCTGGCTGCCGCTCGCGTTCGCCGGCTTTCCGCCGCAACAGGTCGTCGGCATCGTGCTGATCAACCTCGCGTTCCAGTTCTTCGTGCACACGCAGGCGATCGGCAAGCTCGGCTGGCTCGAATACGTGCTGAACACGCCGTCGATCCACCGCGCGCACCATGCGCGCAACGCGCGCTACATCGACCGCAATTACGCAGGCGTCCTGGTGATCTGGGATCGCCTGTTCGGCAGCTATGTCGACGAAACGCCCGACGATCCGCCGCAGTACGGAATCGTCGAGCGGCTCGGCTCGAACAACCCGCTCGTCGCGACGTTCCACGAGTGGGGGGCGATGGCGTCCGACGCGTGGCGCGTCGGCGGATGGCGCAACAAGCTGCGCGCGATTTTCGGCCCGCCCGAATGGGCGAGCGCTTATCATGCGCAGATTGCCGAGGCCGCGAACCCCGATCCGCGCACCGTGCCGCCGGCGGCTGCGCGCGACCGATAAACCGTTTCAGCCAACGGCCGCCGCGCAGCCCGGAACCGAGCAGGCACGCGGCAGATGAGAAACACATCAGGGCCATATCTACGAGGAGATAGAACGATGCAGACACAACAACACGCACTTTCCCGCACGCGTGGGCGCATGCTGCGCACCGCGCAGGTCGCGATCGCCGGCGCCGCGCTCGCGCTGCTCGCCGCATGCGGCGGCGGCGACGACAACAACGGCAGCAGCGCGTCGACCACGCCGCCGTCGGGCGTGAAGATGCAAATCGTGTCGTTCGGCGACAGCCTGTCCGACGTCGGCACCTACTCGCAAATCAAGCTCGGCTTCGGCGGCGGCCGCTTCACGACCAACCCGGGCCAGGTGTGGACGCAGAACGTCGCGCAGTACTACGGCGACACGCTGCAGCCCGCCAACCAGGGCGGCTTCGGCATCCCGCTGCAGGCCACCGGCGGCCTCGGCTACGCGCAGGGCGGCTCGCGCGTGACGCTGCAGCCGGGCATCGGCCATGCGGACGCGAGCGTGCCGAACCCCGACTACGCGCAGGCGACCACCACGCCGATCGCCGATCAGGTCAAGCAGTACCTGACGCAGCACGGCAGCTTCAACGCCGGCCAGATCGTGCTGATCAACGGCGGCGCGAACGACATCTTCTACCAGGCCCAGGTCGCGCAGGCGCAAGGCAATACGCCGGCCGCGCAGCTCGCGGCGGCGCAGGCGATCGGCCTGGCCGCGCAGCAGCTCGGCGGAATCGTCCAGCAGATCGTCGCGGCAGGCGCCACGCACGTGTTCGTCGCGAACGTGCCGGACATCGGCAGCACGCCGCTCGCGCTGCAGGGCGGCACGCAGGCCGCGTTCACGCAACTGTCGGGCCTCTTCAACCAGACGCTGGCCGGCACGCTGGCCGCGCTGAAGGTCGACACCACGAAGGTCGCGGTGGTCGATTCGTTCACGTGGCAGGACGGCATCGCGGCCAACTACCAGGCGAACGGCTTCAGCGTGAAGAACACCGATACGGCCTGCAACCTGAAGGCGATGGTCCAGGCCGCGACGCAGTACGGCGTCGCGAACGCGACCGCGTTCGGCTCGTCGCTGTTCTGCTCGCCGCAGACCTACACGGTCGCGAACGCGGACCAGACCTACATGTTCGCCGACACGGTCCACCCGACCACGCGCCTGCATGCGCTGTTCGCGCAGTACGTCGAACAGCAGATCGCGAAATCCGGCGTCGGCAAGTAAGCCGCCGGCCACGCGCCCAAGCGAAAACGCCTGACCGGTTCGCGCCGGTCAGGCGTTTTTTCATTCTCGAGCTGAAGGCGAAGGCTGCGTCAGTCGCGCGCTTCGAACGCGGCCGCCGCGCGGCCGAGACGATCGTTGACCGCGATCCATTCGACGGTCTCGGGCAGCTTCTCGACGAGGATGCGCGCGACCTGCGCGCGGTCGAGCGCCCGCAGCATCCCGTACAGGTCGCGCGCATAGGCCTGCGGATCTTCCGGCGCCGCGATGAAATGCACGCCGTCGGCCTGCGCCCAGTGCGCTGCCCGCGATGCGCGCGCGACGAGCGCGACGCGCTCGCCGTCGGTCTGCGCGGCCGCGAGCAGCGGCTCGAGCGCGTCGAACGGCAGCAGCGCGAGCGGCGTGCGCGGCGCGTAATGCGCTTTCAGCGTGCCCGACGCGCGCGGCGCCGTCGCATCGCTGCCGTCCGGCAGCCTCGGTGCGCGGCCGAGCACGTCGGCGATCTGTTGCGGCGTCACGTGGCCCGGGCGCAGCAGCGCCGGGAAGCCGCGCGACAGGTCGAGAATCGTCGACTCGATGCCGACTTCGGACGCGCCGCCGTCGAGCACGTGCACGGTATCGCCGAACTCGTCGCGCACGTGCTGCGCGGTCGTCGGACTCACGTGGCCGAACCGGTTCGCGGACGGCGCGGCCACGCCGCCATGGCCGCCGCGCCGCGCGCTGAACGCGGCCAGCAGCGCCTGCGCGACCGGATGCGACGGACAGCGCAGCCCGACCGAATCCTGCCCGCCGCTCACGGCATCGGGAATGCGCGCATGGCGCTTCAGGATCAGCGTGAGCGGGCCCGGCCAGAATGCATCGATCAACGCGTGCGCGTCGGCCGGCAGGTCGTCGGCCCAATAGCCCGGGTCGCCGCCGGGCGGCAGATGCACGATCACCGGATGGTTCGCGGGCCGCCCCTTCGCCGCATAGATGCGCGCGACGGCCTCGGGGTTCGCCGCGTCGCCGCCGAGCCCGTAGACGGTCTCGGTCGGAAACGCGACGAGCTGGCCCGCGTCGAGCAGCGCGGCGGCCGCGTCGATCTGCGCGGGCGTCACGTGCTTCGGGAGATCGATGGACATCGGCCCGCGCCTCAGTCGAGCGGCACGCGCAGCAGGTGCGCGCACGCGGTGGCGGCGGCGACGGCTTCGTCGCGCGTCTCGGCCGTGAAGTTCACGTGGCCCATCTTGCGGCCCACGCGCGCTTCTTCCTTGCCGTACAGATGCAGGTGCGCGGCCGGCATCGCGGCGACCGTGTCCCACGGCGGCGTGACGGCGTCGGCCGCCGCACCGTTGGGAAACCACACGTCGCCGAGGATGTTCAGCATCGCGGCCGGCGAATGCTGGCGCGGATTGCCGAGCGGCATGCGCGTCATCGCGCGCACCTGCTGCTCGAACTGGCTCGTTGCGCACGCATCGACCGTGTAGTGGCCGGAGTTGTGCGGGCGCGGCGCCATTTCGTTCGCGACGAACGAGCCGTCCTCCAGCACGAAGAATTCGACGCACAGCACGCCGACGTAGCCGAGCGTATCGGCGATCCGCACGGCCGCCTGCTGCGCCTCTTCGACGCGCGCGGCGTCGGCCGCCGGCGCCGGCACGACCGTCAGCGCGAGGATGCCGTTGTGATGCACGTTCTGCGCGAGCGGGAACGCGGCCGAGCGGCCGTCGGCGCCGCGCGCGATCAGCGCCGACACTTCGTATTTCAGCGGCAGGCGCTTCTCCAGCACGCACGGCACGCCGCCGAGCGCGGCATGCGCGTCGCGCGCTTCCTGCGCGGTGGCGACACGCACCTGGCCCTTGCCGTCGTAGCCGAGGCGGGCCGTCTTCAGGATGCCCGGCAGCACCGCGTCGAGCGCCGCATCGTCGAGCGCGACGAGCGCCGCCGCCGATTCGATCACGACGTGCGGCGCGACCGGCACGCCCGACGCCTCGATGAATCGCTTCTCCGCGATCCGGTCCTGCGCGACCGCGACGCAGCGGCCGGCCGGTGCGACGAACGTCGTGCGCGCGAGGAAATCGAGGCTCGCGGCCGGCACGTTCTCGAACTCCGTCGATACGGCGTCGCACAGGTCCGCCAGTTCGGCGAGTGCGGCTTCGTCGTCGTACGCCGCGCGCAGGTGGCGATCGGCGACCGCGCCGGCGGGGCTCGTCGGATCGGGATCGAGCACGGCGACGCGATAGCCCATCGACTGGGCGGCAAAGCAGAACATGCGGCCGAGCTGGCCGCCGCCGACCATGCCCAGCCACGCGCCGGGCAGGATCGGGGAAACGGAATCAGGAGTTGCGGTCATGTCAGTGGTCGGTCGCGGCGGAACGCGGAAAGGCCCGCCGCAGTAGGAAAATCCGGCGCCGGCCGCATCGTGCGGCCGCGCGCCATGCCGTCATTCCAGCGGCGGCAGCACCATCGCGTGCGCGGCTTCGTTCTGGCGCACGCGGAACGCGGCGAGCCGGTTCGCGTAGTCGACCGAGTTCCCGGACAGGATCGACACCGCGAACAGCGCGGCATTCGCGGCGCCGGCCTCGCCGATCGCGAACGTCGCGACCGGCACGCCCTTCGGCATCTGCACGATCGAGTGCAGCGAATCGACGCCCTTCAGGTATTTGCTCGCGACCGGCACGCCGAGCACGGGCACCGTGGTTTTCGCGGCGAGCATGCCGGGCAGGTGTGCGGCGCCGCCGGCGCCCGCGATGATCGCGCGCAGCCCGCGCTCGCGCGCCTTCTCCGCATAGTCGAACATCTCGTCGGGCATCCGGTGCGCGGACACGACCTTCGCTTCGTACGGCACGCCGAATTCCTGCAGGATGGCGACCGCATGCTTCATCACGTCCCAGTCGGAACTCGAACCCATCAGCACGCCGATCAGCGGCGCGCTGTGCGTGTGGGCGGTCTGGACTTCACTCATTTCTCTTCCTCGATCAGGCAAGCGACTGGCCCGTGATGCGCTCGAGCGCTTCCTGGTACTTCGCGGCCGTCTTCTCGACGACGTCGGCCGGCAGCGCCGGCGCCGGCGCCGTCTTGCCCCACGGCTGCGCCTCGAGCCAGTCGCGCACGAACTGCTTGTCGAACGACGGCGGGTTCGTGCCGACTTCGTACTGGTCGGCCGGCCAGAAGCGCGACGAATCGGCGGTCAGCACTTCGTCCATCAGATACAGCTTGCCGTGGTTGTCGAGGCCGAATTCGAACTTCGTGTCGGCGATGATGATGCCGCGCGTCGCCGCGTAGTCGGCCGCTTCCTTGTACAGGCGGATCGAGATGTCGCGGATCGTCGCGGCCAGCTCGGTGCCGATGCGGCGCTCGGTTTCCTCGAACGTGATGTTCTCGTCGTGCTCGCCCATCTCGGCCTTCGCGGCCGGCGTGAAGATCGGCTCGGGCAGCTTCTGCGCGTTCTGCAGGCCTTCCGGCAGCTGCACGCCGCACACGGCGCCCGACGCCTGGTATTCCTTCCAGCCGCTGCCGGCCAGGTAGCCGCGCACGACCGCTTCGATCATGATCGGCTCGAGGCGCTTGACGACCACGCCGCGGCCCTTCACCTGCTCGACCTCGTCGGCCGCGACGACCGCTTCCGGCGCGTCGCCCGTCAGGTGGTTCGGCACGATGTGCGCGAGCTTGTCGAACCAGAAGTTCGCCATCTGGTTCAGCACGCGGCCCTTGTTCGGAATCGGCTCGCCCATTACCACGTCGAAGGCCGACAGGCGATCGGTCGTGACGATCAGGAGCTTGTCGTTGCCGACCGCGTAGTTATCGCGAACCTTGCCGCGACCGAGAAGCGGCAGCGAGCGGAGCGTGGATTCGTAAAGGGTAGACATCGTCTTTTCGCAGATAAGGAGCCAAACAAAAAGGGAAACGCCGTTCCCCGCGGCAGGCGGGAACGGCGGTCTTGCAATACGTCGGCGAACCGGCGGGCGCAGCACCCGGGCGGCTGCCGGCCGGCCCTTGTTCGGCCGGACGGAACGGCTGCCGGGGCCGGATCAAATCCGGCCGAACGGGCAGCCAGCCCATGCCCGGCGGCAGAACCGGGCGGGGCAATCGTACTACAGTCTCAGCGCACGACCTGTGCGAGCGCGCCCGACTTGTACTGCTCGGCGATCTTGTCGAGCGACACCGGCTTGATCTTGCCGGCCTGGCCTTCGCAGCCGAACGCGAGGTAACGGTCGACGCACACCTGCTTCGCGGCTTCGCGCGCGGGCTTCAGGTAGTCGCGCGGATCGAACTTGCCCGGGTTCTCGAACAGGTAGCGGCGGATCGCGCCGGTGATCGCGAGACGCAGGTCGGTGTCGATGTTGATCTTGCGCACGCCGTGCTTGATGCCTTCCTGGATTTCCTCGACCGGCACGCCGTAGGTTTCCTTCATGTCGCCGCCGAATTCGCGGATCTCGGCCAGCAGTTCCTGCGGCACCGACGACGAACCGTGCATCACCAGGTGCGTGTTCGGAATGCGTGCGTGGATTTCCTTGATGCGCTGGATCGACAGGATGTCGCCCGTCGGCTTCTTCGAAAACTTGTACGCGCCGTGCGACGTGCCGATCGCGATCGCGAGCGCGTCGCACTGCGTGAGCTTCACGAAGTCGGCGGCCTGCTCCGGATCGGTCAGCAGTTGCTCGCGGGTCATCGTGCCTTCCGCGCCGTGACCGTCTTCCTTGTCGCCCTTCATCGTCTCGAGCGAGCCGAGCACGCCGAGTTCGGCTTCGACCGTCACGCCGATCGAGTGCGCCATCTCGACGACCTTGCGCGACACGTCGACGTTGTACTCGTACGACGCGACCGTCTTGCCGTCGGCTTCGAGCGAACCGTCCATCATCACGCTCGTGAAGCCGCTGCGGATCGCGGCCGTGCATACCGCCGGCGACTGGCCGTGATCCTGGTGCATCACGACCGGGATGTGCGGATACGATTCGACCGCTGCTTCGATCAGGTGGCGCAGGAACGGCTCGCCCGCGTACTTACGCGCGCCGGCCGATGCCTGCATGATCACGGGCGCGCCGACCTGATCCGCCGCCGCCATGATCGCCTGGACCTGCTCCAGGTTGTTCACGTTGAAGGCCGGCAGGCCGTAACCGTGCTCTGCCGCGTGGTCCAGCAATTGACGCATTGATACGAGAGGCATTGTGGAACTCCTTGGAATGAAAACCGGTGCGCCCTGACGCCGGCGCGGCGCTCACTCCCCTCTGAACCGGGACGGCGCGGCGCGGCTGAGCGTCGAATAGCCGCATTTTATCGCGAAGCGCCTCCGATTCCGACCGCCCGGTGGCGCCCGCTCGCAATTTGTTACGTTCGCACGGCACAATCGGGCCAAAAAGGAGAAAAAAAGCCGCGCGGGGCTTCGGACCCCGCGCGGCCTGTGCGCAAAAAACGGTGCCGGATCGATTGCAGCCGATCCGGGCCGCCGGTCTGCCGGCCGGCGCGATGCGGTTCAGCCGGCGCTCAATAATGCTCGCCGACCCGCACGATCTTCAGCGTGTTGGTGCCGCCCGCCTGCCCCATCGGCTCGCCGACGGTCAGCACGACCATGTCGCCGTGCTGCACGTAGCCCTGCTTGACGACGATCTCGAGCGCGGCCTGCAGCGCCGAATCGCGGTCGCTGTTGAAGTCGACGTGCAGCGGCGTCACGTTGCGGTACAGCGCCATCGTGCGCTCGCTGCCGACGCGCGGCGTCAGCGCGAAGATCGGCACGTGCGTGTAGTGACGCGACATCCACAGCGCGGTCGCGCCCGATTCGGTCAGCGCGATGATCGCCTTTGCGCCCAGGTGGTACGCGGTGAACAGCGCGCCCATCGCGATCGACTGGTCGATCCGCGTGAACGTGCGGTCGAGGAAGTCCTTGTCCAGCTCGACTTCTTCCGACTTTTCCGCCTCGACGCACACGGCCGCCATCGTCTCGATCGTGACGACCGGATACTTGCCGGCAGCCGTCTCGGCCGACAGCATCACCGCGTCGGTGCCGTCGAGCACCGCGTTCGCGACGTCCGACACTTCCGCGCGGGTCGGCACCGGCGCGTAGATCATCGATTCCATCATCTGCGTCGCGGTGATCACGAGCTTGTTCGACTCGCGCGCCATCCGGATCATCCGCTTCTGCAGCGCCGGCACGGCCGCGTTGCCCACTTCGACCGCGAGGTCGCCGCGCGCGACCATGATGCCGTCGGACGCGTCGAGGATGCTCTGCAGCGCCGGAATCGCCTCCGCGCGTTCGATCTTCGCGATCATCTTCGGCTTGATGCCGTACGGCGCGCCCGCGATGTTCGCGAGCTGGCGCGCCATTTCCATGTCGGTCGCGTTCTTCGGGAACGACACCGCGACGAGGTCCGCGCCGAGCGACATCGCGGTGCGGATGTCCTCCATGTCCTTCGCGGTCAGCGCCGGCGCCGACAGGCCGCCGCCCTGGCGGTTGATCCCCTTGTTGTTCGACAGCTCGCCGCCCACCTTGACGATCGTGTGGATCTCGTCGCCGAGCACGCGCTCGACGGTCAGCACGATCAGGCCGTCGTTCAGCAGCAGCAGGTCGCCCGGCTTCAGATCGCGCGGCAGCTCCTTGTAGTCGAGGCCGACGCGCTCGTCGTTGCCGAGTTCGCAGCCCGCATCGAGGATGAACGGCTGCCCCGGCACGAGCGTGGTCTTGCCGTTCTCGAACTTGCCGACGCGGATCTTCGGGCCCTGGAGGTCGGCCATGATCGCGATCTCGCGGCCAACCTTGCGGGCGGCCTCGCGCACCATTTCGGCGCGCTGGCGGTGATCGTCGGCCGTGCCGTGCGAAAAATTGAGCCGCACGACGTCGAGGCCCGCCTGCATCATCTGCAGCAGAATCTCCGGCGAACTGGATGCCGGGCCGATCGTGGCGACTATCTTGGTGGCGCGCTGCATGAAACTCCTCATCTGGATCAAGGTGGATGCGCTGGGTGAAACGCTGCGAGAGCCGGAACCGGCAGGCCCAGCGGCCGCCGTTCCGGGGGGCGTGCCGGTGCTGGCGCCCGGCATCGCTTTGTTCTGAATCTCGTGGTGCTGCACGGCCGCGTCGCCGGCGGCCGCCGGTGCGCGCGGGGCGGTGTTCGCCCGCGCGGGCGCGCGTGTGCGCTTGCCCGCGCCGGCCGGCTGCTCCGCTTTCGCGGAGCGCGCGGCCTTCGTCACCCCTGCGCGCGCCGCCACGCTCAGGCCGCCCGCGTTTCGAGCACTTCCACCGCCGGCAGCTTCTTCCCCTCGAGGAACTCGAGGAAGGCGCCGCCGCCCGTCGAGATGTAGCTGACCTGGTCGTGGATGCCGTACTTCGCGATGGCCGCGAGCGTGTCGCCGCCGCCCGCGATCGAGAACGCGGACGATTTGGCGATCGCTTCGGCGAGCGTCTTGGTGCCGTTGCCGAACTGGTCGAACTCGAACACGCCGACCGGGCCGTTCCACACGATCGTGCCAGCCTTCTCGAGCTGGCTCGCGAGCGCCTTGGCCGTATCGGGGCCGATGTCGAGGATCATGTCGTCCGCTTCGATGTCGGCGACCTGCTTCACCGTGGCCGCGGCCGTCGGCGAGAATTCCTTCGCGGTGACGACGTCGGTCGGGATCGGCACCGATGCGCCGCGCTCGCGCGCTTCGTCGATGATCGCCTTCGCCTCGGCGACGAGATCGGCTTCCGCGAGCGACTTGCCGATCGACAGGCCGGCCGCGAGCATGAACGTGTTCGCGATGCCGCCGCCGACGATCAGCTGGTCGACCTTGCCGGCCAGCGACTTCAGGATGGTCAGCTTGGTCGACACCTTCGAACCGGCGACGATCGCCACCAGCGGGCGCGCCGGGTTGCCGAGCGCCTTGCCGAGCGCGTCGAGTTCCGCAGCAAGCAGCGGGCCCGCGCATGCCACGGGCGCGTACTTCGCGATCCCGTGGGTGGTTGCCTCCGCACGGTGCGCGGTGCCGAACGCGTCGTTCACGTACACGTCGCAGAGCTTCGCCATCTTCTGCGCGAGCTCGTCCGAATTTTTCTTCTCGCCCTTGTTCACGCGGCAGTTCTCGAGCAGCACGACCTGGCCCGGCACGACGTTCACGCCGTTCTCGACCCAGTTCGCGACGAGCGGCACGTCGCGGCCGAGCAGGTCGGCGAGACGCTTCGCGACCGGCGCGAGCGAGTCTTCCGGCTTGAATTCGCCCTCGGTCGGACGGCCGAGGTGCGACGTGACCATCACCGCCGCGCCGGCGTCGAGCGCGGCCTGGATGGCCGGCACGGACGCACGCACGCGCGTGTCCTCGGTGATGTTGCCCTGGTCGTCCTGCGGGACGTTCAGGTCGGCGCGGATGAACACCCGCTTGCCGGCGAGCTGGCCGGCGGCGATCAGGTCGGTAAGACGCTTGACTTGGCTCATGTTGAACAGATTGAAGTGGTGGATGGGGAAAGGGGGTTCACGCTGGACGTGCGCGGGCTGCCGCGAAAGGGCGCCGGATGCGGCCGTGGCTGGCGGTTCGCAAGACGCGCACGGGTAAAAAATCTCGAACGGGCATTCTAGCCGATCCATCCGGCAGACTGACCCGTGCGACGGCGAATTCCGCCTATTTGGGATCGCGCGCCGGAACGGACGAATTGCTGCATCGCAGCAAGACAGGCGCACAGCCGGCCGGCAGTGATCGGGCCGGAACGGCGGCGCATCAGAAGATCAGCCGCAGTGCGGTGAACACGAGCATCCCGATGACGATCGTGCCGAGCATGCTGCGCCGCCACAAAAACCAGCCGAGGCCGGCGAGCGCCGCGTAGAACGGATGATTGGACAGCCCGAACGACAGTCCGGCCGGCGTTTCGAGCACGTCGGGCAACACGACGGCGACCAGCGCGGCGGCCGGCGCGTAGCGCAGCGCGCGCTGCGCGCGTTCGGGCAGCACGGTGCGCTCGCCGCCGATCAGGAACAGCGCGCGCGTGACGGCCGTGACGATCGTCATCCCGACGATGACGATCCAGATCTCGGTCGCGCTCATTCGATGTCCTTTTCGTGCACGGTTTCGGTCCGGATGCGCCGCCAGTCGGCGCGCTCGACGAAGAAATCGGCCGCGCAGCCGGCCGCGAGCGCGGCGAGCACCGCGATCGGGAGCGCGAGCCGGTACGGCAGGTCGAACGCGATCAGCGACACGATGCCCGCGACCGCGACGGCCGCGAGCGTCGAGCGGTTCGCGACCGCCGACACCATGATCGGGATCAGCGCGAGCGTGCCGGCCAGCTCCAGCCCCCAGCTCGCGGGAAAGACGCTCGCGAGCAGGATGCCGGCGAGCGACGACACCTGCCACGACGCCCAGCTCGCGAGCGCCATCCCCCAGAAATACGCTTCCTTGCCCGGCACGCGGCCGTACGCGAAGCCCTGTTTCTGGAACAGCAGATAGATCACGTCGCCGTTGAAATAGCCGATCGCGAGGCGCCGCCACAGCGGCAGGTAGGAAAAATGGGGCGCCAGCCCGGCGCTGAAGATCACGAAGCGCAGGTTGACCATCGCGGCCGTGAGCAACACGGTCCAGATCGGCAGCTTCGCCGCGAGCAGCGGCAGCACCGCGAGCTGCGACGAGCCCGCGTAGACGAACAGCGACATCGCGCTCGCCTGCCCGAGCGTCATCACGGACTTGCTCATCGCGATGCCGGTGACGAGCCCCCAGGACAGGATCGCCATCAGTGTCGGGGAATAGTCGCGCGCGCCCTGGATCAGCGCGAAGCGGTCGGTGGCGGACAATCGAGCGAGCATCGGAAAGCGGGCCGCAGCGGGCGGTTCGTCGGGACGCCGGCGCCTCCTGCCGTGCGACCCATCGTTATTGGAATCGGTACCGGACGATTATAGCGCCGGCCCCGTGCCGCCCGACCGGATCGTCCCCAAATGACGCTAAAATAAGCGTCTTTCCGGTTCAACGCTGCACACCACCCGCAGCACATCACCGCTTCCAGGAGAATCCTATGTCAATGGCCGACCGCGACGGCAAGATCTGGATGGACGGCAAGCTGATCGACTGGCGCGACGCCAAGATCCACGTCCTGACCCATACGCTGCACTACGGCATGGGCGTCTTCGAGGGCGTGCGCGCGTACAAGACGGCCGACGGCGGCACCGCGATCTTCCGCCTGCGCGAGCACACCAAACGTCTGCTGAATTCGGCGAAGATCTTCCAGATGGACGTGCCGTTCGACCGCGAAACGCTCGAAGCCGCGCAGCTCGCGGTCGTGCGCGAGAACCATCTCGAGTCGTGCTACCTGCGCCCGATCATCTGGGTCGGCTCGGAAAAGCTCGGCGTGGCCGCGAAGGGCAACACGATCCACGTCGCGATCGCCGCGTGGCCGTGGGGCGCGTACCTCGGCGAGGACGGCCTCGCGAAGGGCATCCGCGTGAAGACGTCGTCGTTCACGCGCCACCACGTGAACGTGTCGATGGTGCGTGCGAAGGCATCCGGCTGGTATGTGAACTCGATTCTCGCGAACCAGGAAGCGACGGCCGACGGCTACGACGAAGCGCTGCTGCTCGATGTCGACGGCTACGTGTCCGAAGGCTCCGGCGAGAACTTCTTCCTCGTGAACAACGGCAAGCTGTATACGCCCGACCTGTCGTCCTGCCTCGACGGCATCACGCGCGACACGGTCATCACACTCGCGAAGGACGCCGGCATCGAGGTCATCGAGAAGCGCATCACGCGCGACGAGGTCTACACGGCCGACGAAGCGTTCTTCACCGGCACGGCCGCCGAGGTCACGCCGATCCGCGAACTCGACAACCGCACGATCGGCAGCGGCGCGCGCGGCCCCGTCACGGAAAAGCTCCAGTCGGCGTTTTTCGATATCGTGTCGGGCAAGAACGCGAAGTACGCGCACTGGCTGACGAAGGTCTGAGCGCGCCGCGCCACCGACCGCCCCACACAAGAGTGATAAGAGAAAGTCTCATGAGCGAAATCAAGGAAATGCCGCTGGTCGAGCTGACGGCCAAGGATCTTCCCGCCTACTGCCCGAACCCGGCCATGACGCGCTGGAATGCGCACCCGCGCGTCTTCATCGACGTATCGCACGGCGAGGCGCGCTGCCCGTACTGCGGCACGCGCTACAAGCTGCGCGACGGCGAGGTCGTCAAGGGCCACTGAGCCCCGGCGGCCGGGCCTGACGGCCCGCCGACCCGCAAGGCGGCGCAGCCGGCAGTCCGGCGCGCCGCCCTTCCCCATTCTGGCAACCCGAACGCGGCGCCCGTGCGCCGTGCTTCATTACGACATCGGAAGTCGACCTGATGCGTCGAGCGCTGGTTATCGCACCGAACTGGATCGGTGACGCATTGATGGCGCAGCCGCTTTTTGCGCTGCTGAGAAAGCTCCATCCCCGCATCGCGATCGATGCCGTCGCACCCTCCTGGGTCGCGCCCGTGCTCGAGCGGATGCCCGAGATCCACGATGTCTACGCGACCGATCTCGCGCACGGCAAGCTGCAGCTGCTGCGCCGCTGGCAGCTCGCGAGCGACCTGCGCGACGTCGGCTACGACGCGGCGTACGTGCTGCCGAATTCGCTGAAATCCGCGGTGATCCCGTGGCTCGCGAACATTCCGCTGCGCATCGGCTATACGGGCGAGCACCGCTACGGGCTGCTGAACGTGCGGCACGCGAACCCCGACAAGTCGGGCGAGCGGCCGCCGATGACAACCCACTACGCGGCGCTCGCGTACGCGCCGGGCGCGAAGCTGCCCGAGTCGATGAAGACGCTGCCCGCGCCGCGCCTGGACGCCGACCTGAACGAGACGGCGCGCGTGTCCGCACGTTTCAATCTCGATACGCGCAAGCCGCTCGTCGTGTTCTGCCCCGGCGCCGAATACGGCCCGGCCAAGCGCTGGCCGCCCGAGCACTTCGCGTCGCTCGCGACCATCGTCCACCAGTCGTTCCCGTATACGCAGATCGTCGCGCTCGGCTCGCCGAAGGATTCGGCCGCCGCGCAGGCGATCGCCGACCACGCGCCGAACGTGCGCAACCTGTGCGGGCAGACGTCGTTGTCCGAGGCGTGCGCGCTGATCGCGCGCGCGAACGCGGTCGTCACCAACGATTCGGGGCTGATGCACGTCGCCGCCGCGTTGCGCCGGCCGCTCGTCGCGTTGTACGGATCGACCGATCCGCGCCATACCCCTCCGCTGTCGGACCTGGCGAAGGTACAATGGTTACATCTCGAATGCAGTCCCTGCTTCGAACGCGAGTGCCCGCTCGGCCACCTGAAGTGCCTGCGCGAACTCGGTCCCGAGCAGGTATTCGGCGATTTGCGCGGCATGCTCGTCGGGCAGCGCTGACCCTGACCGGCAGCGTCGCACGGCGCGCCGGGCAATCCGATTCACCGGTGTACGGCGGCTCGATCCGGGCCGCCGTGCTGAATACGGCGCGCGATGCGCGCGAGAGACCACCCCGATGCCACGTTTTGCCCGCCTGTTCGAAGCTGCCGCCGATACGCTGAACGCCTACTACCAGGCCGTCGCGGATGCCAATCTCGACGCGCTGCTGGCGCTGTGGATCGACGAGGATTTCGCCAGCTGCGTGTGGGCGGACGGCGAGCATCTGCACGGCCTCGACCAGATCCGCAGCGGGCTGGGCAATCGCCTCGCGACGCGCCCCGTCACGATCGAGCCGCTCGACATCCGCGTGTACGACAGCCTCGGCACGGTCGTCTATACGATCGCCGAAGCGCATCAGCAGGCCGACCTGACGGCCGAACCCGACATGGTTTTCGCGACGTACGTGATGATCCACGAACGTGGCGAATGGCGCATCGCGCACATCCACGCGAGCCCGATTCCTGAACGAGCGGCCGGACAATTCGCCGCGAAGATCCGTCACGGGCAGGGTCCGCTGCACTGACGAAAAACGAAGCAACGCATTAGCGGGGCGATCATGAGTACGGCTTCTCCGCCCACCTCGCCGCTGACCGGGCCCCCGGCCCCCGACGACGATTCATTGCGCTATCGCGCACCGCGCTGGCTGCCCAACAGCCATGTGCAAACCATCGTGCCCGCGCTGTTCGCGCGGCGGCCGGTAGTCGGTTATCGGCGAGAGCGATGGGAAACGCCCGACCATGACTTCATCGACCTCGACTGGGTCGCGCACCTCGACAGCGCGGCGCCGGCGCCCGACGCGCCGCTGTTCGTGCTGTTCCACGGCCTCGAAGGCAGCTCCGGCTCGCACTACGCGCTCGCGATGATGGCCACCGCGCGCGCGCACGGCTGGCACGCGGTCGTCCCGCACTTCCGCAGTTGCAGCGGCGAGATCAACCGGCAGCCGCGCTTCTACCATCTCGCCGACAGCGCCGAGGTCGACTGGATCCTGCGCCGGCTCGCCGCGCAGCACCGCGGACCGCTGGTCGTGGCCGGCGTGTCGCTGGGCGGCAACGTGCTGCTGCGCTGGCTCGGCGAGCATCGCAGCGACACGTCGATCGTGCGCGCCGCCGCCGCGATCTCGACGCCGATCGACGTGCATGCCGGCGGCCGCGCGCTGTCGCAGGGCTTCGCGATGGTCTACACGCGCAGCTTCCTGAAGACGCTCAAACGCAAGGGGCTCGCGAAACTCGAACAGTATCCGGGGCTGTTCGACCGCGACGCGATGCTGCGGGCCGTGACGATGCGCGACTTCGACGAAGTCGTGACCGCGCCGCTGCACGGCTTCGCGAACGCGGACGACTACTGGACCCAGGCGACGACGCGCCCGCTGCTGCGCGCGATCGACGTGCCCACGCTGATCCTCAACGCCCGCAACGACCCGTTCCTGCCCGAATCGGCGCTGCCGGGCCCGGCCGACGTGTCGCCGGCCGTCGAGCTCGACCAGCCCGCGCACGGCGGCCACGCGGGCTTCATGACCGGGCCGTTCCCCGGCCGCCTCGACTGGCTGTCGGCGCGGGTGTTCGGCTATTGCTCGAAATTCGTCGACCATGGATGACATCGTCAGGCAGGCGCTCGCCAAATGGCCGAACGTGCCGCATTGCACCGGCTGGCTGCTGCTCGATCGGCGCGGCGCATGGCGGCTGCGCGACGACGCCGCGCAGGCGGCCGGCGAGCTCGGCTCGCCGATCCGGCATGCGGCGCTGAACGCGTTCATCGGCCGCAACTACGCATGCGACGCGCAGGGCCAGTGGTTCTTCCAGAACGGGCCGCAGCGCGTGTACGTCGAACTCGCCTATACGCCGTGGGTCGTGCGGCTCGCCGAGCATGACGGGCAGCTTGCGCTCACCGACCAGACGGGCGCCCCGTTCAAGCCGGAGGCAGCGTGGCTCGACGACGGCGGCGGCGTGCTGTTTCGCGACGCCGGCACGCCCGCGCGCATCGCGGCGCTACACGATCACGACCTCGGGCTGTTCGCCGATCACGCGGATTTCGATGCCGAGCCGCCCGTGCTGCGCTGGCGCGACGGCCGTACGCTGCCGCTCGGCAGCATTGCGTGCGCCGACGTACCGGCACGGTTCGGCTACGTCGCCAGCCCGGCGCGCCGCGCGCGCGACGCGGCCGACAGCGACCAGTGAGCGGCGGCGCCGGCCGCGTTCGCCGCGCGATGGCCGCTACCCGCGGCCGTTCTTCTCGTCGTCGCGCTCTTCCTTGTAGCGCGCCTCGAATTCCAGCAGCCGCGCGCCGATGATCGACTGCTCGTAGAACGACACGTCCTTCGCGTCGCGCGCTTCCTTCAGTTGCCGGATCGCCGATGGCCACGCGCCGTCGAGCGCCAGTTTCTCCGCCAGCGCGCGGCGCCGCGCGAGCACGTCGCCCTTGCCGTCGCTCGCCTTCGCGAGGTAATCCCACCAGTCCGGCTGTTCGGGGTCGGCCTTCGCCTGCGCCCGCGCGAGCGTCTGCGCGTCGGCGAAGCGGCGCGCGGTGATCAGCGCCTGCAGGTGCGCGACGATCGCCGCGTGCGACGCCGGCCAGTGCCGCTGCGCGAGCGCCGACAGCCGTACCGCGTCGTCGGTCCGGCCCGCGCGGCGGGCGATGTCGGCGGCCAGCACGTCGAGGCTCGGCGAACGGGTGGCCGGATCGTCGTCGCGCCGCCCGCGCTCGTCGAACGCGCCGCGCGCCGACGCGAGCGCCTTGTCCGCCGCATCGTACTGGCCGAGCAGCGTGTTCGCGAGCGCGATGCCGTACCAGTTCGCCGCGACGTTCGGCGCGGTGCGATCGTCGATCTCGAGCTGCATCCGGCGCGCCTCGGCCGAGATGTCGGTCGGCGCCCGGTTCTGCAGGATGCGCAGCCGCGCGCGCACGAACCCGTATTCGGCCGACTGGCGCGGTTGCCGGTACGGCGCGCGGCGCGCACGATCCTCCATGTCCGCAATCCGCTCGCCGGTCAACGGATGCGTGCGCGCGTAGGCCGGCACGCCCGCATCGCCCATCGACGCGCGATCGAGCCGCTCGAAGAAGCCCGGCATCCCATACGGGTCGTAGCCGGCTCCCGCGAGCAACTGGAAGCCGACGCGATCGGCCTCGCGCTCGGCCGAACGCGAGAAGCGCAGCTGGTTGTCGACCGCGTACGCCTGCCCGCCCATCGCGATCGCGCTGCCGAGATCGCCGCTGCGCGCGAGCACGCCGGCCAGCACGCCGAGCAGCATCGTCGCGAGCGCCGTGTAGCCGCTCTTCTCGCTCGCGCCGATCATCCGCGCGATGTGCCGCTGCAGCACATGCCCCATCTCGTGGCCGACCACAGATGCGAGCTCCGACTCCGTCTGCGTCGTCACCACCAGCCCGCTGTTGATCCCGATGAAGCCGCCCGGCATCGAGAACGCGTTGATCTGCGGATCGCGCACCGGGAACAGGTCGAAGTCGGGCGTGTAGCCGCCGATGTAGCGCGCCGCCGCCGCGGCCGCGAGCCGCGCCGCCATCGCGTTCAGGTAGTCGCGCACGAGCCAGTCGTCGAGATAGTCGGGATCGCGCCGCACCTCGCGCATCACGCGCTCGCCGAGCCGGCGCTCGGCCCGCGGCGTCAGCGCGCCGCCGGAGCCGTCGCCAAGATCGGGCAGCTCCAGCGCACGCAGCGGCGCGCGCAGGCTCGCGACCGGCGCCGACGCACCGTCCGCGCCCGAGAACCGGCTCTCCGCGCCGCCGTACGTGCCGAACACGCCGGTCGCGATGCCGGACGGCACGGTGGATATCGACGTCGCGCCGCCCGCTGCCGGCTCGAGCGGCGGCGCGGCGGCGCTCTGCGCATGGCCGCCCGGCGGCAGCGCAAGCGCGGCCGACAGCGACACGGCAAGCAACTGTTTGACACGCATGGCAGGATGAATACGACGCCGTCCCGCGCGAGCGGCGCGCATCGCGGCGTTTGGTCTGAATATTCGGGTCATTGTACCGGCGCCGCGACGACTGTCCCGTGCCGCGCATGCGTCATCTGCGCGTCCGGCAACGCGAACGCCGCTGCTATGATAGGCGCCCGCTGCGCAGTTGGATCGGTTCGTCGCGCCGGTACGGGATTCGAAGCGCGGCTGATCACGGAGCCGGATCGACGGACGTGCGCGCGCACGCCGTTCCACGAGAGGAAGACATGTCAGGACTCACCCATTTCGATGCCGCCGGCCATGCGCACATGGTCGACGTCGGCGACAAGCAGGAAACGCGGCGCATCGCGATCGCGCGCGGCACGATCCGGATGCTGCCGGCCACGTTCGCGCTGATCCGCGACGGCAAGGCCAAGAAAGGCGACGTGCTCGGCGTCGCGCGCATCGCGGCGATCCAGGGCGCGAAGCGCACGGCCGATCTCATTCCGCTGTGCCACCCGCTCGCGCTGACGCGCGTGGCCGTCGACTTCGAACTCGACGACGCGCTGCCGGGCGTGCATTGCGTCGTGCAGGTCGAGACGTTCGGCCGGACCGGTGTCGAGATGGAAGCGCTGACGGCCGTCCAGGTCGGGCTGCTGACCGTGTACGACATGTGCAAGGCAGTCGACCGCGGGATGGTGATCACCGACGTGAGCGTGCGCGAGAAGCGCGGCGGGAAGTCGGGGGACTGGAAGGCGGAAGACGCGGCGGGCTGAACGGCCGGGCGCAGCCAGCCCGCAAATTCGAGATAAAACCGTTTATCTCATACAATTACCGGATTCCGCACGAGAGAGCGTGCGAACCAGCAAAACAGCACAACAAAGCGAGCCCTGGTGATGAATTCGCAAGCGTTAAGAAGCGCGTTGCTGGCCGGACCGGTCCAGCACGCGCGCCTCGTCAAGCTGGATACCCCGCTCGGCCCTGACGTCCTGTTGCCGCAGCGGGTCGCGGGCCGGTCGCGGCTCGGGCGCCATTTCGAGTTCACCGTCGATACCGTGTCGGTATCCGACGACGTCGAACTCAAGAAACTGATCGCGCAGCCGGTGACGCTCTGGATCCAGCAGGCCGACCAATCGTACGCGCCACACCACGGCTATGCGCATGCGGTCCGCCGGCTCGGATCGGACAGCGGCGTCACGCACTACCAGATCGTCTTTGCATCGTTCCTGCACTTCCTGAAGTTCCGCCGCGATCAGCGCATCTGGCAGGACCGGTCGGCCGACGACATCATCGCCGACGTGTTGAACCAGCACCCGCAGGCCCAGGGCCGCTTCACGTTCCAGCTTTCCCGGCCGCTGCCGTCGCGCTCGTTCTGCATGCAATACGAGGACGACTGGAATTTCGTGCATCGGCTGATGGAATCGGAAGGCCTGTACGGTTTCTGGGAACAGGACAACGACGGCAGGTCGCACCGGCTCGTCATCGTCGATCGGCTCGATGCGTTGCCCGCGCTGTCGCCGCGAACCGTGCGCTTTCATCACGCGGGCACGGGCGACGAAGCCGACACGCTCGTCCAGTTCACCGGTACGCGCACGCTGCGCAGCGTCGCGCGCGCCACGCGCACGTTCGACTACAAGCAGCCGCCCACCGCGTCGAATCCGAAGGCCACCCACACGCCGACGATCGCGAACCAGGGCGACCTGCCGGGGCAGCTCGAAGTCTACGAATACACGGGTGCGTACACGTATCCCGAGCAGTCGCGCGGCGACCATCTGTCGAAGATCTGGATGGAAGAACAGGAATCGCAAGCGAAGCGCTTTCATGGTGTCGGCGGCGTGCGGCGCATGGACGCGGGACGCACGTTCGCGTTCGCCGATCATCCCGAACACGACAAGGACGATGCCGGTCAACGCGAATTCGCGGTGATCGAGACGACGTGGGTCATCGTCAACAACCTGCCCGTGGCCGACGAGTCGGCCGTTTTCCCGCACAGTCTGCAGGCCGAGATCGGCCGCATCGTGCAGGCAGGCGATACTCCGCTGTCGCGTGTGCGTCATCCCGACGGCACGGAGGGCTTCTATCAGATCCGCATCGAAGCGCAGCGCACGACGGTGCCGTTCCGCAGCCCGTTCGAGCATGCGAAGCCGCCGATGCACCTGCAATCCGCGATCGTCGTCGCCCCGCAGGGCGAAGAGGTCCACACGGACGCGCTCAACCGGGTCAAGGTCCGCTTCCACTGGGACCGCCTGAACGACGGCGACGAAAAGGCATCGTGCTGGCTCCGCGCCACGTCGTCCGATTCGGGCAACGGCTACGGCGCCGTTCACCCGCACCGCAGCGGCGAGGAAGTGCTGGTCGACTTCGTCGGCGGCGACTGCGATCGTCCGATCATCGTCGGCAAGGTCTACAACGGCGCGACGAGTCCGCAATGGCACAGCAACGGGATCCTGTCCGGATACCGGTCAAAGGAATATGCGGGCGCCGGCTACAACCAGCTGGTACTGGACGACGCGACGTCGCAGAACCGCGTGCACCTGTACAGCAGCCAGACCAACGCACATCTGCATCTGGGCTACCTGATCGACCACGCGGGCAACAACCGCGGCAGCTATCTCGGCAGCGGCTTCGACCTGCGCTCGGACGCCTACGGCGCCGTGCGCGCGAACCGCGGGCTGTACGTCACGACGCATCCGAAGCAGGCGGCAAGCCAGCCGCTCGACGTCGACGAGACGCGGGAGCAGCTCGTGCGCGCGGAAGGACTGATCGACGCGATGTCGCAGGTCAGCGCGCAGCATCAGGGCGAGTCGCTCGACCCCGGCCACTCGGCACTGAAGCAGTTCGCCGATGCGACGCGGAACAGCGTGAGCGGCGGCACGTCGGGCGGGCGGACGGCCGGCGGCGGAACCGGCAGCGCGAATGCGTTCAAGGAGCCGGTCATGCTGTTCGGCAGCCCGGCCGGCATCGGGATGTCCACGCAGCAATCCGCGCAATTTGCCGCGGACCAGCAGATCAACCTCGTCAGCGGACAAAGCACGCACGTCGCCGCCGGGAAATCGCTGGTCGCCAGTGTCCTCGACCGGATCAGCCTGTTCGCGCAAAACGCGGGGATGAAGTTGTTCGCCGGCAAGGGCAAGGTCGAAGTGCAGGCGCACGCGGACAACATCGAGCTGACCGCGCAGAAGGCGCTGAAGCTGATCGCCGTCACGCAGTCGGTCGAAGGCGCCGCGGCGAAGGAAATCCTGCTGACGTCCGGCGGCGCCTATATCCGCATCGCGAACGGCAACATCGAGGTGCATGCGCCCGGCAAGATCGACATCAAGGGCGCGCAGCATGCGTTCAGCGGCCCCACCCACCTGTCGCAAGCGATGCCGACGTTGCCGAACTCCAACGGCAACTACGACCAGGCGTTCATCGCGCACTGGGCCGGCACCGACATCCCGGTCGCGAACACGCGGTACCAGATGTTCTCGAACGGACAGCTGATCTCGGAAGGCGTCACCAACGCGGCAGGCGAGACAGGGCTCACGCAGAGCCACGTGCCGCACGACGTCGTCGTCAAGTTTCTGGGGAAATCGAATGGCTGACGGACAACAGGACAAGGTGCTCGGAACCGGTGCGGCGATGCTCACCCCGACGGGATACCAGGATCGGCCGAAGGTACAGATCAACATCTGCGACAAGCATGTGACGCCGGCGGCGGATTCCATTATCGGAACGTGCCCGTACTACTACCGGCCGCTGCATGGCGAGTACTGGGAAACGGTCGAAAAAGTCAGCACGTCGAGTATCTGGGCAACCGTCAAGAAATTCGCGACGTCATGGGATCCGTGGAAAGACACGAAAGTTGCCCGTGAACTGCTGCATCGGCGGGAGAACCTGATACAAGCCGAAAGCACCGATTCCGACTGGTCCCGCCACGGCAATTTCATGATGCGTCATATCGGATGCGGACATAAGCCGCCGGGATATTACGTCAGCTACGGTTACTACTATTGCTCGAATTACGGCAAATACCTGCTCCCGCAATTGAGCGACAAAGGCAAGGCGTGGCTTGCGAGCGCACGCTGGTTCCTGCAGCATTATCTGGAACAGGGTTTGCAGCAGAACATGCGCGGCGACACCATTTCGATCAGGGGCAAGAAGCCGAACAGCGGCGGTTGCGAGATGAACGTGCCGCAGTACGCGCTCGAACTGGATGACGACACCTTCAAGACGTACGCGTTCAAGACCCACCCTCTCGCCTATCTCGACGGCGGTCTGGCCGGGCTCGGGCCTGTCGATATGTACTACATCCTGAAGCAACCCAACGCCCAGGAATGGGGTGATCTCAGGACATTCTCCCAGGCATTCGACAGCGGTGTCGGCGTGGGCAAACAGTACGTCGACAATACCGTCGAATATGCGAAAAAGGCCGGTGATGCCGTCAACGAACATGTCATCGACCCTGTTGCACAGGCAATCGAAAAACTGATGCCGAAATGAAATGACGAAAAAATTCCTGAAGCTGTCGCTCGGTGCGGCAGTCGTGCTCATTGTCTTGATTGTCGGGTTCTCATCTATGTCGAATGACTGGCAGGTCGTTTCCAACACTTTCATGAAGAACAGCAAGCCTTACGGCGGAGGCGACTTCGTGATATCGGGAAACGAGGCGATCACGCTGAAGATCAGCGATCCTGAAATCACGTTCAAACCGTACGCGGAATGGAAGGACAAGGAAAAAGCCGAGCCGGCCGAAGCCTGGATGAGCGACAGTCGCGAAACGCTGAACCGGACGTCGGTCGAATTCTGGCGCGGCCCGGTGAACGGCGACATGACGCGCCATTTCAAGCAGGTGGGCCAGACCGCCGCCTGGTGGCACGCCAAGGACTGGACGGTCGAATTCATCAGCACCGGCTGGATGGACTACAAGTCGCCTCAGCCTGCCGACGGGCTGACGCCGCACGTGACCAAGCTCTGGAAGTCGTCCAACGGCGGACGCGACTGGGTACAGCTCGCGTGGCCCGAAGATCGGAACATCGGTCGCCTGCTCTTTCTGGATCCGCAGCGCGGCTATGCGATCGGTTGGGGCCCGCACGTGTGGCGCACGTCCGACGGCGGTCAATCGTGGCGGGAAATCCAACTGCCACCGGGTGCTGCGGAGGCCGGCAAACCCCGCCGCACCTTTGACGGCATCGACCTCGGCCCGGACGGTACCTTGCGCGTGGCATACCACGTCGAGAAATCCGAGCATGCTACCGCCGCAAGCGTCGTCTATCGGCTGGGCTGGGAGCAATCCGGGTTCGCCCTGGAGGCCGTTTTGCCCGAACAGGTAGTCGTCAACCTGTCCTCGTCTCCAACCGCGTCGAATCACTATGCGCTTTACGCGCTGTCGCGCCTCGGCGAACCGCGCAATTTCGATAATCCCGCCGACAAGGGAAAACGCGTCGGCGCCATTTCGACGTGGACGAACGGCGAACCCGAGCAGGTGCGCCAGTTGCATTCGTTTGACGACGCACTGACGCTCGATAGTCTGAGCGTCGGCCGGGACGGATTGCTGCTCGTCTACGCAACCGACGCCAGCCGCAACGGCACACCGCTCGATCTCACGTTCGTCAGCAGCGACGGCGGGAAGACCTGGAACTCGAGCAGGGAGAAACCGGCTCAGGGCGGATATTTCAACGCCCAAACGAACACGCTGTATTCGCTGGTCGCCTATACGCTCAAGAAGCGGCAGTTCTGACCGTTCCGATGCGATTGCCGCGGAGCGCCGTCGCGATTCGGGTGCCGGCTCCGCGGCAGCGCACATCGAGCGCACGGCTCGGCGGCCGCACGGATCGACTTTCGGTGGCCGCGTGCAACGGTGCGGCCATCGGCGCGCAGCCCGCCCGTCACTGCCCGCGCTGCGGCTCGAACACGAACGGTTGCGTCAGCAGGAAAGGATTCGCGGTCGCGCCAGTCTGTGCGCAGGTCGCGTGCGTCATCGCCTCGACGGCCGCGCGATCGGCCGCCGCGTTGCGGCTACTCGTCGTCACGGTCACGTTCTGCGCTTCGCCGGACGTCGTCATCAGCGCGCGCACGAGCACGGTAACCGGACGCGTGAGCGGTTTCGCGCTATCCGGATAGACGGCCCGGGGGATATGGCAGGTCAGCTTGCTTTCCTGCGACGACGACAGCATCGCGCAGCCGGAAAGCAGTACCGCGACGGCGGGCAGGATCAGGTAGGTCGAGCGAAGGGCCATGGTCGAATGTCGTTCTTCAGCACTGTTCTGGGCACATGCGTCGCGCGCCGGCAGCCTTTCGCCGGCCGCATCGCGTGTGTCGCACCGCGCCGCGGCCATCGGACCGGCGCCCCGTTACGGCCGCGCGGCCGAGCAATGCTCGACCGCGATCCTGCTCGGCGGAATGCCCGGATAGCCTGGACATTCTCCGTATTCACACCGGCTACGCGCCGCGCCGGCGGGCACGCGAGCACTTTCGCGCATTGTGCACGCGCCGCCCGGTCAGCGGCGGCGATTTGACAATGGTTGACGCGAATCGCCGCCCATTCGGCTGGAATCCGCGCGATCCGCGACGTAATCGATACCCGACCGGATTGGCGCGCTATGCGCCGGGCGGCCGTCTTGCTCCGACGTCGGCCGCCGTCAGCGCGGCGCGGTAGACGCCGGAATTCCCCGTTCCGGCGTGCACGACACGCGTCAATCCGAATCGTCGTCGTCCGAATCGTCGCCCTCGTCGGCCGGCGCTTCGCCGTACTTCGCGACGACGGCCGCCCTGAACGTCTTCAGCGCCGGCTCCTGATCGCACAGCTTGTACAACGCGGCCAGCTGTTGCGGCCAGTCCTTCAATTCCTTCGCAAACACATGCAGGCGCGCGACGGTATCGAGCGCGTCCGCTTCGCGGCCGGCCAGCGCCTGCAGCACCGCATAGCGGCGCAGCACCGTCTCGCCGGGCAGCAGCGCGATCGCGCGCTCGTGCGCGGCGAGCTTGAGCGGCAGGTTGTCCGACGAAATCGTGAGCAGCGTCGCCGCACCGTAATCGCCCCACGCGCCGAACAGCAGCGACGGCGCATCGCGGTACTGCGCGGCCGGGCTGCTGCCGTAATAGAGCACTTCCGCGCGCTGGTAGTCGCGCAGCACGGGCACCGCCGCCAGCACGCCGCCGAACGACAGCACCGCGAACAGCCCGAATGCCGCACGCCCCGGCAGGATACGCAGCGGCTTCACCTCGAGCAGCCCGATCACGAACATCGCCGGCAAGAGGAAGAACATGTATTGCTGCGGATACTCGACCAGCGCATGCATCAGCAGGATGCCGATCAGCGCGAAGCCGAACACGCGCATGCTCGACTGCGGCGCCCGCACCGCACGCACGAACCACATGACGAGCGTGACGGCGAGCACGCCGAGCCCGACGAGACCGGACTTCGCGAGCAGGTCGATGAAGATGTCGTGCGAGTTGTTCGCGATCTCGACGCCGCCGAGCGTGCGCACGAGCGCAAACTGATGCGACGGGAATTCGCCCCAGCCGACCCCGAGCAGCGGATGCTCGCGGAACATCGCGAGCCCGTACTTCCACAGCGCGAGGCGCGGCGCGATCTGCCCGGCATCGCGCATCCGGTCGGCTGCCGACTCCGCGAGATTCAGGTGGTAGTGCACGTTGGCCCAGCGCACCGCGACGTTCGCCGCGATGAATGCGACCGCAAGCACGACCGGTATCAGCCACGCACGCGCATTGCCCGGCGTGCGGCGCGATTCGACCCACGCCATCCAGAAGCCCGCGACGACCATCACCGCGACCTGCAGCCACGGCCCGCGCGACACCGTCAGCGCGAGACCGACCGACAGCACGAGCGACAGCGCGAGCCATGCCCACACCGCGAGCCGGCGCGTCTGCACCAGATACAGCGCACCCGCGAGCGCGAAGGCGATGTAGCTGGCCAGGTGGTTCGCCTGCGCCATGTTGCCGTACGGGCGGCGATCGACCGCGATGTTGTACACCACGACGAACGGCGAGACGGCCGATTCGAGGTGGAACAGCTGCACGATCTGGGTGCCGACCGCGAACACGCCGCCCACGAGCAGCGCACCGGCCATCATCCGCGACACGATTTCCGCCATCCCGTCGCGCGCCAGCGCATACCCGGCCTGCATCGCGACCAGCGCGGCGGCGAGATAGCCGACCGCCAGCCAGTTCATCGACGGCACCTTGAGCGGGATCAGCGCGACCTGCGCGATCAGCACCGCCGCAAAACCGAGCGGCGCCGCGAACGCCGCCGGCGCGGCAAACGGCTGGGCCGGGCGGCCGGTGCGCGCGAGCAGCACGACGGACACGCCCACCAGCAGATACAGCACCAGCGCGGAAAACTCCGAATAGAAGGTCGGGATCGGATACGTGTGATTCGTGATCGCGTACGGCACGATCAGGGCGACAGCCAGCGCAACGAGCGACAACGAACGGGAAAAAGTAGAAGGCATGAGCGAACCGGATGTCAGCAACCGGCGCACTATACAAAACTTTCCCCGCTCTGTGCGGGGCTGTCGCTCCGCGTGCCGGCGTCGGGTCGCAGCCCGGCCGGCCGAAGCGGCGGCCGGCAGGCCGCATGCGCGGCCGCTCTCCTTCTGCGCCAGCCTTATGCACGGCACTCCGCGGGGGCATATTTCGCGGGCAGCGTCGCGGCGTTACCGGGCAACGGCCCGGCGCCGGGTGCCGGCAGCGACGACGCGTCCTTGCCGGCGGCGAAGCATTCCCACGCAATCGCGCCCGCCTGTATCGCCCCCTTTTTGAGCGGCACGCGCGCGGTGGGCGCATCGGCCTTGTCGGGCGCGGACGGCACGAGCACCAGCGTATTCGTGCCGGCCGCGGCGACGCGGGTGGTGAACGCAACCGTGATCTGGCCGGTGGCGCCATCGATCGCAACCGATTCGACGTTGCGGGTCGCGGCCGGCGGGCTGTAGCCGCCGTCGAGGCTCGCGCCGCTCGCGGCATTGTCGGCGACCGCGAGCCGCGCCGACGACGCGAGCGCAAGCCCCTCGCCGACGCGCGACCGTGCGAGGTAATCCTGGTACGCGGGAATCGCATAGGCCGCGACGACGCCGACGATCGCCAGCACGATCATCAGTTCGATCAGCGTGAACCCGGCCAGCCGCCAGCGCGGCGACGACCGGTTCGCGCGCCGCAGATCGGCGGCAACGCGACGGAACAGGGAAACGGAAAAGGCTTCGAACATGGCAGGCTCCGGAAACGAAAAACGCCTGCCGACAAAGGCAGGCGTCTCGATCGTAGCCAGCGGGCCGCGAAGCCGGCAGTCGGCCGGATGGCCAGTCAGTGCTGCGGCACGTCGCGGCGTTTCCTGAGCGCGTAACCGATCGCGACGACGAACAGGGCCCCGACGATGCTCGCGCCGTAAACCACTTCCGGCGTATCGAGCACCGGCCAGCGGTCGCCGACCGGGTCGTTCACGATCAGCCCGCCCGCGATCCAGCCGAGCAGCCCGGCGCCGAGCGCCACGACGACCGGGAAACGGTCGAGCAGCTTCAGCACTAGCGTGCTGCCCCACACGATGATCGGCACGCTGACGACGAGCCCGAAGATCACGAGCGCGATCCGGTGCGACGGATCGGCTTGCTCGGCCGCGCCGGCGATCGCGATCACGTTGTCGAGGCTCATGACCGCATCGGCGATCACGATCGTCTTCACGGCATCCCACAGCCGGTCGGCCGGCTTGATGTTGTCGTGCGCGTCGGCGGCCGGCGCCATCAGCTTGATGCCGATCCACAGCAGCAGCAGCCCGCCGCCGAGCTTCAGGAACGGCACGTCGAGCAGCGCGACCGCGAACGTGATCAGCGCGACGCGCAGCAGGATCGCCCCAGCGGTGCCCCAGACGACCCCGCGCAGCCGCTGGTTCGCCGGCAGGTTGCGGCATGCAAGCGCGATCACGACCGCGTTGTCGCCGCCGAGCAGGATATCGATGATGACGATCTGGAGAATGGCGCCCCAGTGCAGCGAGGTCAGGAATTCGAGCATGGCGGTGAGGAAAGGGCAGCGGCCGCCTCGCGGGCGACCCGGTTCATCGTCGGCACATGCAGCACGCATGCCCGGTGCTTACGAATTCATTGCGGGAGCATAACAAAAAACGCCGGCAAAGCCGGCGTTTTCTGCAGGACGAGCCCGATGGAAATACTTACAGCGCCTTCTTCAGCAGACGGCCCATTTCCGACGGGTTGCGCGTGACGGTGATGCCGCACGCTTCCATGATTTCCAGCTTCGCTTCGGCCGTATCCGCACCGCCCGAGATCAGCGCGCCGGCGTGGCCCATGCGCTTGCCCGGAGGCGCCGTGACGCCCGCGATGAAGCCGACGACCGGCTTCTTCATGTTGTCCTTGATCCACTCGGCGGCGTTGGCTTCGTCCGGACCGCCGATTTCGCCGATCATCACGACCGCATCCGTATCCGGATCGTCGTTGAACATCTTCATCACGTCGATGTGCTTCAGACCGTTGATCGGGTCGCCGCCAATACCGACTGCCGACGACTGGCCGAGGCCCAGTGCCGTCAGCTGCGCAACCGCTTCATACGTCAGCGTGCCCGAACGCGACACGACGCCGATGCGGCCCTTGCGGTGGATGTGACCCGGCATGATGCCGATCTTCAGTTCGTCCGGCGTGATCGTGCCCGGGCAGTTCGGCCCGAGCAGCAGCGTCTTGCGGCCTTCGCGACGCATGCGGTCCTTCACTTCGATCATGTCGCGCACGGGAATGCCTTCCGTGATGCAGATCGCGAGATCCAGATCGGCTTCGACCGCTTCCCAGATCGCAGCGGCTGCGCCTGCCGGCGGCACGTAGATGACCGACACGGTCGCGCCGGTTTCCGCCTTCGCTTCCTTGACGCTCGCGTAGATCGGAATGCCTTCGAAATCTTCGCCGGCCTTCTTCGGGTTCACGCCCGCGACGAATGCTTCGCGGCCGTTTGCGTATTCACGGCAGGCGCGCGTATGGAACTGACCGGTTTTGCCGGTAATGCCCTGCGTAATGACCTTCGTGTCCTTGTTGATCAGAATCGACATGTATTTTGACCTCTGTTCGATGGGCGTCGCGTGCAAGCCGCGCCGCCATGCGTATTCGATAGCGTTACTTGCCTGCGGCAGCCGCGACGACCTTCTGCGCAGCCTCTTCCATGCTGTCGGCCGAGATGATCGGCAGGCCCGAATCGGCCAGCATCTTCTTGCCGAGGTCCTCGTTCGTGCCCTTCATGCGCACGACGAGCGGCACGTTCAGGTTCACGGCCTTCGAACCGGCGATCACGCCTTCCGCGATCACGTCGCAGCGCATGATGCCGCCGAAGATGTTCACGAGGATCGCCTTCAGGTCGGGGTTCTTCAGCATCAGCTTGAACGCTTCCGTGACCTTCTCGGTCGTCGCACCGCCGCCGACGTCCAGGAAGTTCGCCGGTTCGCCGCCGAACAGCTTGATGGTGTCCATCGTCGCCATCGCGAGGCCTGCGCCGTTCACGAGGCAGCCGATGTTGCCGTCGAGCGAGATGTACGCGAGATCGAACTTCGACGCTTCGATTTCAGCCGGATCTTCTTCGTCCAGATCGCGGTACGCAACGATTTCCGGGTGACGGAACAGCGCGTTCGAGTCGAAGTTGAACTTCGCGTCGAGTGCGGTGACCTTGCCGTCGCCGGAGACGTTCAGCGGGTTGATTTCAGCCAGCGAAGCGTCGGTTTCCCAGAATGCCTTGTACAGGCCTTGCAGGATCGCGCGCGCTTGCGGAATCGATGCGGCCGGCACGCCGATCTTCGCGGCGAGGTCGTCGGCCTGCGCGTCCAGCAGGCCCGTCGACGGCTCGACGATGACCTTGTGGATCAGTTCCGGGTGCTTTTCGGCGACTTCTTCGATGTCCATGCCGCCTTCGCTCGAACCCATCAGCACGATCTTCTGCGAGATGCGGTCGACGACGAGGCTGACATACAGTTCCTGCTTGATGTCGGCGCCTTCTTCGATCATCAGGCGGTTGACCTTCTGGCCTTCCGGACCGGTCTGGTGCGTGACGAGCTGCATGCCGAGGATCTGGTTCGCGTATTCGCGCACCTGTTCGATCGACTTCGCCACCTTCACGCCGCCGCCCTTGCCACGGCCACCCGCGTGAATCTGAGCCTTCACGACCCAAACCGGGCCGCCGAGCTCTTCCGCCACCTTGACGGCCTCGTCAACCGAGAACGCCGGCTTGCCGCGCGGTACCGCGACGCCGAATTTCCGCAGGATTTCCTTACCCTGGTACTCGTGAATCTTCATGCGTGATTCCCTTCAGTCTGAGAGTTGGATGAAATGTCGCTTAAGACGCTTCTTCGAATGATTTCCGTTCATTCCTTCGTGCTGCCTTCACCGGGCAGATCCGGCCGAATCGGGCCATACCAGCGCGGGTAGTACTGCCGCACGACCTCGCCATCGAATCGCAGCGCGCGGCAGCGGCCGAGCTGGAAAGGCGGTTCGGCGTGCACGCCGTCATGGTCCGGCCCTTCGCCACCCTCCTCGCGCACGTTCCATACATCACCGGCGAACGCCTGGATCGCGGCCGTCGGCAGCACGGCGCACAGTTCGGTGAGATGGGAACAGCCTGCGACGCCGGCGAGCAGCCGGTTCGCGTTGCGGCGGAAATTGCGGAAGAGGTTGAGCCCGATGAGGGCCCGATAGGCGGGGGAAGCGGATTGACAGTGACCGGGATAGGGCACCCATTCCGAAGACGCTTCGGCGTCGACGACATTGAGGTCACGATCGATGGTCACGCGCAGCCAGAGTTCGTGGATCGGCAGGCCCTGAGGCCGGATGCCCGACGCAAGCGCGACATCGCGCGGCTTGTGGTCGGTCAGGCAGGCTTCGATGTCCCACAAGCCGTCGCCGCGCTCGTAGGCTTCCGCTCGGATTGCGCGTCGATGTCGCAACTGACGGGGCACGGGCTCGGATAGCGGCATGCTGGAGGTTGAGGCCGAAGAGGAAAACCCGTGGATTTTAGCATATTGGGTATTTGAGGCATTCGGCCCCGACGGCGGGTATTCCCGCCTGTCCGGAAGCGGTTGCGATGCAGCAAAATCGCGCGCCACGCGCGCGACCGGGCGGCTCAGTCATCGATCGGGAAATCGTCGCCGACCTTCAGCAACTTCACGATGGTCGCGCTCGAGAAGCCCCGCGCGGCCAGGAAGCGCGCCTGCTTCGCGCGCTCGGCAGGCGTTTGCGGCAGTGCACCGAATTTCTTGCGCCAAACGGCCTGCGCGCGCGTCCACTCGGTCTCGCGCAATTGGGCATTCACCTCTTCGACGAGACTGTCGCCGACCGCATGGCGCTTCAGTTCGCTGACGATGCGCGCGACGCCGACGCGCGACGCGCGACGATGCACGAGGCTCTCGGCGAAGCGCGCGTCGGACAGCCAGCCTTCCTTTTCCAGCGCATCGAGCACCGGGTCGACGGATTCGTCCTCGCCGACGTAAGGGGCGAGCTTGCGCGCGAGTTCCGCGCGGCTGTATTCGCGCCTCGACAGATAGCCGAGCGCGCGCCCCTTCAACGACCGCGGCGGCTTCGACGACTCGCGTTCGCGAGCGCCCGGGGCGTCGCTTGAAGCAGCGCCGCCGGAAGATGCGCCGAAAGACGCGCCGGATGCACGGCGTGTGCGGCGCGGATGCTGGCTGCTGCGCGTATAGACATCTTCCGTCGCGGGCGCATCGGCTGCGCGATCGCCCGGGGCACGAGCGCCCGGGGCTCGATCGCCCGGGAAGCGGACACCGGACACCCGACGGCGGGGGCGATCGTGTGCGTCGAACGATTCGTCGTCGTCGAACGGATCGTCCGGTGCGGCAATCTCAAACGAAACGAGGACATCGTCGGATGCCCTCGTCGCGGTGCGGTTCGCGGCGTTGCCGCCTGCGTCCCGCCGGCTGGCGCCCGAGGGTGCGGCTCGCCGGCCGGAGCGACCCGCCGTTTCGGGCGTGTCGTGCTCCTCCGGCTCGCCAGCCCGACCTCGGCGCGCAACCATCACTCTTCTTCGTCCAGCGCCTCGGCTTCGTTGGCTACGCCATCGGGCATGCTGACGACACCGAGCGATTCGCGGATGCGGTTTTCGATCTCGCGCGCGATTTCCGGATTTTCGCGCAGGAATTCACGCGCGTTGTCCTTGCCCTGGCCGATCTTCTCGCCGTTGTAGCTGTACCAGGCGCCGGCCTTGTCGACGATCTTCGCCTGCACGCCGAGATCGATGATCTCGCCCTGGCGGGAAATGCCTTCGCCGTACAGGATGTCGAAGATCGCTTCGCGGAACGGCGGCGATACCTTGTTCTTGACGACCTTCACGCGGGTTTCGTTGCCGATCACCTCGTCGTTCTTCTTGATCGAGCCGATCCGGCGGATGTCGAGACGCACCGACGAATAGAACTTCAGTGCGTTGCCGCCCGTCGTGGTTTCCGGGTTGCCGAACATCACGCCGATCTTCATCCGGATCTGGTTGATGAAGATCACGAGGCAGTTCGTGCGCTTGATCGTGCCGGTCAGCTTGCGCAGTGCCTGCGACATCAGGCGGGCCTGCAGGCCCGGCAGCGAATCGCCCATCTCGCCTTCGATTTCGGCCTTCGGCACGAGCGCCGCGACCGAGTCGATGACGATCATGTCGATCGAGCCCGAGCGCACCAGCGCATCGGTGATTTCGAGCGCCTGCTCGCCGGTGTCCGGCTGCGAGATCAGCAGCTCCGGCACGTTCACGCCGAGCTTCGACGCGTACTGGACGTCGAGCGCGTGCTCGGCGTCGATGAAGGCTGCGGTGCCGCCGATCTTCTGCAGTTCAGCGATGACCTGCAGCGTGAGCGTGGTTTTACCGGACGATTCCGGACCGTAGATCTCGACCACCCGGCCACGCGGCAGGCCGCCGACGCCCAGCGCGATGTCGAGACCCAGCGACCCCGTGGAGACGACCTGGATATTCTCGGCCGCCTCGCCGTCGCCCATGCGCATGATCGAGCCCTTGCCGAACTGCTTCTCGATTTGCGCGAGCGCGGCCGCCAGCGCCTTGCTCTTCTCGGCGGTCATCCCGGAGCCCTTCTTGCTATCTTCCATGAATCGTCCTTTGCTATGATGAGCAGCGTCTGTTGGAGGCGCGCCCGCATCAAGCGCTGCCCACGAATGCAGACACTGTATAAAAAAACAGTGGTTTATGCAAGCCCGCAATGCGGGTTGCGTTGTACACGAATAACTTCGGAGACAGCCGCGCCGGCGCAAACGCCCTGCCGGCATCGGTCAGCAACATGCGAATTCTCATCGCCGAAGACGACAGCATACTCGCGGACGGACTCACCCGGTCACTCCGCCAATCGGGCTATGCCGTCGATCACGTGAAGAGCGGCGTCGACGCCGACACCGCGCTGTCGATGCAGACTTTCGACCTGCTGATCCTCGATCTCGGGCTCCCGAAAATGTCCGGGCTCGACGTGCTCAAGCGCCTGCGCGCGCGCAATTCCAATCTCCCCGTGCTGATCCTGACCGCCGCCGACAGCGTCGACGAACGCGTGAAGGGGCTCGACCTCGGCGCCGACGACTACATGGCCAAGCCGTTCGCACTCAACGAGCTCGAGGCGCGCGTGCGCGCGCTGACCCGGCGCGGCGCCGGCGGCGGCCCGACGGTCGTGCGCCACGGCTCGCTCGCATTCGACCAGGTCGGCCGCATCGCGTATGCGAACGATCACGTGCTCGATCTCTCCGCGCGCGAACTCGGCCTGCTCGAGGTGCTGCTGCAGCGGATCGGCCGCCTCGTGTCGAAGGAACAGCTCGTCGATCACCTGTGCGAATGGGGCGAGGAAGTCAGCAACAACGCGATCGAAGTCTACGTGCACCGGCTGCGCAAGAAGATCGAACCGAGCGGCGTGCGGATCTCGACCGTGCGCGGCCTCGGCTATTGCCTCGAGAAGGTCGCGCCCGCGACGCCGGCCGACACGGCGGCGCCCCAGCCCGCGGCCGCCGGCACGCCGCTGCGCTGACGCCGGGCGGCGCCGCGATGGCCACGCCGGCCCATTCCCCTTCCCGCCACCCGACCGGCACGCCGTCGTCGGCTGCCGACGACGCGCGCGACGCCCGCTACGAGAACCCGTTCGCGCCGCCCGACGAAACCGAATCGCCCGAAACGCCGCGCCCGCGCTCGCTGTTCGGCGAAATCCTCGACTGGATGCTCGCGCCGCTGCTGCTGCTGTGGCCGATGAGCATCGCCGTCACCTATCTCGTCGCGAAGACGATCGCGAACGGCCCGTTCGACCGCGCGCTCGAGACCAACGCGTACGTGCTCGCCCGGCAGATCCATCCGGTCAACGGCGTCGCCGAACTGACGCTGCCGGAGCAGACGCGCGACTTCCTGCGCGCGGACAACATCGACAGCGTCTACTTCCAGGTGCTCGGCACGCGCGGCGAGCTGGTCGCGGGCGAGGCCGACATGCCGCTGCCGCGCGACGAGGACCGCCCGCCGCCGGGCGTCGTCGTGTTCCGCGACGATCTGCTGCGCGGCAACGACGTGCGCGTCGCATATACGACCGTCGCGCTGCCGCAGGCGAGCGGCGCGCAGCCCGTGCTCGTGCAGGTCGGCGAAACGCTCGACAAGCGCAACGCGCTCGCGAACGACATCATCAAGGGCGTGATCCTGCCGCAATTCGTGATCCTGCCGCTCGCGATCCTGCTCGTCTGGTTCGGGCTGTCGCGCGGGCTCGCGCCGCTCAACGCGCTGCAGGCGCACATCCGCGCGCGACGACCCGACGACCTGTCGCCCGTCGAGGCGCAGCGCGCGCCGCCCGAGATCGAACCGCTCGTCACGTCGTTCAACGACCTGCTCGCGCGGCTCGAACAGAACATGGCGCTGCAGAAGCGTTTCATCGCCGACGCCGCGCACCAGATGAAGACGCCGCTCGCGGGCCTGCGCACGCAGGCCGAATTCGCGCTGCGCCACCCGGTGCCGCCCGACGTGCAGCGTTCGCTCGAGCAGATCGCGACGAGCTCCGAGCAGGCCGCGCGGCTCGTCACGCAACTGCTGGCGCTCGCGCGTGCCGAAAACCGCGCGAGCGGGCTGACCTTCGAGCCGGTCGAGATCGGCGCGCTCGCACGACGCACGGTGCGCGACTGGGTGCAGGCCGCGCTCGCGAAACGGATGGACCTCGGGTATGAAGGCCCGGACGACGACGCGCCGCTCGACGTCGACGGCAATCCGGTGATGCTGCGCGAGATGCTCGGCAACCTGGTCGACAACGCGATCCGCTATACGCCCGAAGGCGGCCGCATCACGGTGCGCGTGCGCGCCGAGCCCGCGGCGCGGCGGGTGCATCTCGAAGTCGAGGATACGGGCCCCGGCATCCCGGCCGGCGAGCGCGATCGCGTCGTCGAGCGCTTCTACCGGATCCTCGGCCGCGAAGGCGACGGCAGCGGCCTCGGGCTCGCGATCGTGCGCGAAATCGCCACGCAGCACGGCGGCACGCTGACGCTCGACGATCACGTCTATCAGCACGCCCCGCGCCTCGCCGGCACGCTCGTGCGCATCAGCCTGCCGCTGACCGCCCCCGCCCCGGATTAACCCTGACGCGCGCCGCCGCGGATCGGCGCAACCCCGTCGAAACCGGCGATTTACCGGCCGTTCGCGCCACGATCGGCGCGCGAAGCGGCCGATTCGACGCGGGTTAACGCGCAGTGGTTTTGTACGCGCGAGTCAGTGGGCCGTAAGTTTCCGTGCCAATAATCGTCGACAGGCCCGCCCCTCCCACGGCGGCCGCATATCTATATCAAGGGACTTGGAGACGATTCATGGCAACGTTAGGCGGGCAAATTTCGCACTCGCCGATGACGGGCGAAGAGAAGAAGGTGATCTTCGCGTCGTCGCTCGGCACCGTGTTCGAGTGGTACGACTTTTACCTGGCCGGCTCGCTCGCGGCCTACATCAGCAAGAGCTTCTTCTCCGGCGTCAATCCGACCGCCGCGTTCATCTTCACGCTGCTCGGCTTCGCGGCCGGCTTCGCGGTGCGGCCGTTCGGCGCGATCGTGTTCGGCCGGCTCGGCGACCTCGTCGGCCGCAAGCACACGTTCCTCGTGACGATCGTGATCATGGGCGTCTCGACGTTCGTGGTCGGCTTCCTGCCCGGCTACGCGTCGATCGGCATCGCCGCCCCCGTGATCTTCATCGCGATGCGGCTGTTGCAGGGCCTCGCGCTCGGCGGCGAGTACGGCGGCGCGGCGACCTACGTCGCCGAGCATGCACCGGCCAACCGGCGCGGCTTCTACACCGCGTGGATCCAGACGACGGCCACGCTCGGCCTGTTCCTGTCGTTGCTCGTGATCCTCGGCGTACGCACGTTCATCGGCGAGGAAGCGTTCGGCAGCTGGGGCTGGCGCGTGCCGTTCGTCGCGTCGATCCTGCTGCTCGCGGTGTCGGTGTGGATCCGGCTGCAACTGAACGAATCGCCGGTGTTCCTGCGCATCAAGGCGGAAGGCAAGACGTCGAAGGCGCCGCTGACCGAAGCGTTCGGCCAGTGGAAGAACCTGAAGATCGTGATCCTCGCGCTGATCGGCCTGACGGCCGGCCAGGCCGTGGTGTGGTACACGGGTCAGTTCTACGCGCTGTTCTTCCTCACGCAGACGCTGAAGGTCGACGGCGCGAGCGCGAACATCCTGATCGCGATCGCGCTCCTGATCGGCACGCCGTTTTTCCTGTTCTTCGGTTCGCTGTCGGACAAGATCGGCCGCAAGCCGATCATCCTCGCGGGCTGCCTGATCGCGGCGCTGACGTACTTCCCGCTGTTCAAGGCGCTCACGCACTACGCGAACCCGCAGCTCGAACTCGCGACGCAGAAGGCGCCGATCACGGTCATCGCCGATCCGGCCGCCTGCTCGTTCCAGTTCAACCCGGTCGGCACGTCGAAGTTCACGAGTTCGTGCGACATCGCGAAGAGCGCGCTCGCGAAGGCCGGCCTGAACTACGAGAACGTCGCGGCGCCGGCCGGTACCCCGGCCCAGATCAAGGTCGGCGACACGGTGATCCAGACCTACGACGGCAAGGCGGCCGACGCGAAGGTGCAGGGCGCGGCATTCGACAAGACGCTCGCGTCGACGCTGAAGGGGGCCGGCTACCCGGCCAAGGCGGACCCGGCGCAACTCAACTGGCCGATGACGATCGTGATCCTGACGATCCTCGTGATCTTCGTGACGATGGTCTACGGCCCGATCGCGGCGATGCTGGTCGAGATGTTCCCGACGCGGATCCGCTACACGTCGATGTCGCTGCCCTATCACATCGGCAACGGCTGGTTCGGCGGCTTCCTGCCGGCGACCGCGTTCGCGATCGTCGCGGCGAAGGGCAACATCTACTCGGGGCTCTGGTATCCGATCGTGATCGCGCTGGCCACGTTCGTGATCGGCCTGCTGTTCGTCAAGGAGACGAAGGACTCGGACATCTACGCGCAGGATTGATGTTGGCTGCGGGGAAAGGCCGGCGGAGGCACTGCTTCCGCTGGCCGGCTCCCGCCCGCGATGGAGGCCGGCACGGGCCGCCGGCAACTTTTTTCGGGGAAGATGGAAAAAGGTATTGACACCCGGCCGGTCGATCGACATAATTTGGGTCTTCGGCGAATTAGCTCAGTCGGTTAGAGCGACGGAATCATAATCCGCAGGTCCGGGGTTCGAATCCCTGATTCGCCACCAGTTGTAAGAAAAAGCCGCTGCTTCTCACGAAGCAGCGGCTTTTTTGTTCTGGAACGCCGGGAATGCGCCCGAACAGGCGCATTACGTATCTAAAGCGCGCGAACGTTTTAGGTGCGGCAATTTTCCGGGCGCGGGTGCTACACGCCACTGTTACCTCAATGTGGAGAGCACACCGTGAAACACCCCTACCTGACCACCCGCGCCGAGTCGACCCATTACTACTTCCGCCGCAAGGTGCCGCTCGAGCTGCGCGCCCAGCTCCAGAAAACTGAAATCTGGGTGAGCCTGGAAACGCCGTGCCGGACCGAGGCCATCAGCCGCCTGCCGATGGCCGCCCTCGAGTATGAGCGCCTCGTCGCTCCGGCGCGGGCGGCGGCCGCCTCGGCCGCTATGGCCGCAGACGCCTGGTTGCCGCATGGAATGCGCGCCGTCGACGACGAGCCTCACCCATATCACCCGACCGTGCAGCCGCCGGGCACGACCCGACTTCACGCACTGCACATTCCCCGACTGGTCGAGCGCTACACCGTCAACGCGCTGGCGAACGATGACGAAGTACGTCCGACTTACTTCGAGAAAGAGAGCGACGAAGCCGAAGCCGAAGCCGACAAAGACGACTACGACGACGACGCACACCGAACCTTGTTGCTCGAGGCTCGCAAGCAGTTGCGCCGGGCCCGGGCGTCGGACGACTTTTCGGACGTCCGCGAGTCCGTCGAGGAGCATCTGATGTGGGAGCGCGCCTGGCTGCCCGCTGCGTCGACGGAGTTTGTCACACTGTTGAAGGCAATTACCGATGCGCAACTGGCTGTCGTCGAAGAAGAGCTGCGGCGCCTCGACGGCAAAGTGAGCGAGACGCCTGAGCTGATTCCCCTGGTCGACGAAGACGATACGTGGGAAGCCGCCCTGAAATGCTGGAAGGCAGAACGGATGCCCTCGCCGAAAACCGTAAACGATTCGGCGAGGCAGGTACAGCGATTCAAGTCGCATGTGGGCGACCTGCCGCTGACGGTCCTGACGCCCGACCACGTTGAACGATTCAAGACGCTCTGTCTGGAAAAGGACGAGCTCGAGCACGGCCGCGTAAACACCATTCTGTCGTTGCTGTCACCGCTCGTCACGCTCGCCATGCGCAAAAAATTGACGAAGCTGGCCAGCAACCCGTTCAGCGGCATGAAGTATCCCGCCAAGGTCGTCGAGCTCAGCCGAAAAACCGTACGCACGGCCTTCACGACGGACCAGCTGAACGCGGTGTTTGCCTCGCCCGTCTACACATGCGGACACCGTCCGGGAAAGGGCGGAGGCGACGCGGCCTACTGGCTACCGCTGCTCGGGCCGCATACCGGTGCCCGCGTCGAAGACCTGTGCCGGCTGACGGTCGCCGATGTGGTCCAACGCGATGGCGTATGGTGCCTGCACCTGCACGACTCCAAACGCGAGGCCCGCACGGGGAACCACGCCGTCATGCGCCACGTCCCGGTCCACCGTAACTTGCTGCGCCTCGGCTGGCTCGACTTCATCGAATCCCGTAGGCCAGCCGGCGGCTCGGCATGGCTCTTCCCTGACCTCTCGACCAACCAGTACGGGAAGCGCGGCGCGGTCTTCAGCAACTGGTTTAACGAATACCTGCGCTCGCCCATCGGCCTCACGGACCCCGCGCTCGTTTATCACAGTTTTCGCCACACGTTCCAGACGTTTGGCGAGCTGGCAGGCATCAGCGAGCAGGTCATCGACGAACTGATTGGGCACGCGGCTGACAGCCGTTATGGCAGGAAGGAAGGTCGGTTCAAACGGCTGCCGTTTGAACTGCTCGTCCAGGCAATGGAGAAACTGGATTTTCCTGGACTCGAACTGGGCCACCTGCCCTACGCGGGTCGGACATAATCCCGCCCAGGCTCCGGGATACCACTCCGAGCCCGGTGGAGCTGGCCGGCCGCTCACTCGGCCGGCTTCCTTTTATACAAGGTTGAGCAGGCACAGGCCACGCTCCCCAATCTGGCGTCCCATTGGTACGCCTTCGCAGAGTTCGCGCGTGGAGCCGATGCGTGACCGAGCGCTGGCCGGCCCCTCCATTGCGGACCCCAAACTTCGGACCGGAGCGCAGCGGTTTGCTTATCGCGGTTTCCTCGTGTTAGCCGAAGCAGCGCCCCCCGCCCGCCAAGCCCACGAGCGCAACACCGGTTACAGAGCCGCCCCGTTCAAGACCGCTCCTCTTGGAATGCCAGCAGCAACTCCGCTGGCTGCCCCAACCATTCCGTTTCCCAACGACACGAGTCGATGACATGCGCGGGTGAATCAAGTGACTCGTGATTTTTGGATGCGCGTTTGGGGTAACATCCTGTTACATTTATACAGTCAGAAGAAGGCGCTTTCGGCTCCGACAAGCGGAAAGCAGCACTGCAAACGAGAGCAAAGAAATTCCTGGAAAGAGGGCCATTCGGTGTTAGCTCCAGTGGCAGACCGGTGTTCGGCAGCGGACCAGCTGCGCGTCGAAGCCGCGCTCACGGCTTACTATCTGCATTCCGACGGGGCGTTTGGTGCCGGCCCGCTGCGCTATATCGACGCGTCCGAATCGCAACTGCGCATGGCTTTGAACATCGCGCAGGACGCAGACCCGGTACGATTGCTTGCCGCAGCCTGCGGTGGTCCGGCCGCGATGATTGACGCGCTGGCCAACGGTGTCGTGCCATTCAAACCCAGGCCGGGACTGCCGGGCTTCTTCCGGTTCCTCGTGATGACATGTGCGATTGTTGCGACGGCCGACAACAACGACTCCACGCAGGAGTTCGGCGAAAACCTCGCCCGAGCCTTCGGAACCCAGAATCCATTCAACAACCGTTCGTCGCTGCCCGACCTGTGGCTCCGGTTGCAAGACTGGTGCGACGAGGCGCATGCCGCCGGCGAGGCCATCCGACAGGTCATGCTTCCGCCACCGGGCACGGGCAAGCACCTGGGCCTCACCAACGCGATAACGTTCCCGAGTTGGCGTGACGTCAAGCGACTGCGTCAACTTCTAGACCGTAGGTCGGAATACCGCTCAATCGTCGACCCGGTAGGGGCTGCAATTCAGCTGGCCCCCCTGGTCGAAAACGATGCCAGCTTTTCGTCGGCAATGCGCCAGGCGAGCACGGAATACCGGCAGCTGTATCTGAGCAAAGCCTCGTTGCTTGGCCTGCATCGCTTCTGGGTAGCCTTGGCCGGTCTCCTGAGGGAACGGCATTCACCGACAGCCGAGCGATTCTTTGTACCGCGCCTCGAGCTCAGATTCGGCGCAACGCTCGACGACGTGGAACTGCGGGTCGTCTTGGCTGACATGAAAGGGAACGTCGACCCGCTCCAAGTCCTAGAGGATTTCCCGGACCTTGTCTTGGCGCAAACGGCATCTTGGACCAGCCAGCGAGTCGGGAAAAACGCAAGTGAAGCGCTTGTTTCGGCCATCAGCCGCGGCGGCGTCCCGTTCGTCGAGTCCCGCTTCGGCGTATGGCATTCGAGTCTGCTCCAGCCATCCGTACCCACCCGTTGCCTTCTCCTCCTGTCAAAGCAAAACCGGGACGTTGCCCTTAAATGGGGCGTCAGTACGGAGCCGATTGGAGACGAGTGGAGACTGGCGGGTCCCATCCCGGCCCGCGACTGCCGCTCCGTGTATCAATACTTGGGACGGAGCATCGAACCAGCCGGTTCGCCATCCCAAGCCATGATGCTTGTCGGCGAACACAGGACCGGCTCAGGACTTCTCGGCCGGGAATCACTTCTTCCGCAAATCAGGATTGCAGGTCCTGGCGCCGTGACGCTGCGTCCAGTGCAAGAAAACGGTGTGAAGTGTCAGCTCCGTCCTGATTCCGAAGACCTCTATTCAATCGTCACGGACACCCCTCTCGAGGGCGCATACAAGCTTCGTCTGGACGAGGACGTGATTCCGTCGGCCGAACCTCTCGCCATCGAAACCTCGGTTGTCTTTTTCCGCGACGCCCTTGAACACGCCAAACTCGGGGATATTGACGAGTCGACGTGGCGGCGGCGCGAGGAAGCGCGTGTTCGTTCGACACCCGGGCCTATTGTCGTTACAGACCTCACCGATGACTGCCCGCCAGTCGACAGTGAGCGCTCAGCACGGTTCCAGGACTGTCTGGAGGCGCTGTACGCCGGTGGCCGCGCCGGCTGGTCGGAACAGGAACTTGTGACGACCATGCGCGCCGTCCTCGGAGACAACGCTCTCCCCATCTGGGACATACTGCGCGGATTGATGGAGTGCGGCTGGTTGAGGCCAACCTCCAACCTGAGATGGCGGGCACGCCGATGGTGGCTGACACCGCCTTCTCTTATCAAGATTAGGAATACAGAAGGTATAGAAGGGTTGCTGCTCGTTGGAAGTGCACCCGCGAACATCCGGCGCCGCTTCCAGCAAACCGCTCAGGCCGCAGGCTGTACGGTGATGGAGCGCCCCGGAGCAAGTGAGTACACGGCATGTATGCAGCTCGCGCGGGGACCCGCCCTGGGCGAAGTCGTGGAAGAACTCGGATGGGTCGTGACCGAACGACCGATATGCACACCCATGGCTGCGCCGGACTGCTGGCCACCCGAGAACGTCGACGAGTCCCGCCATCGCCGCGTGGGGAGATGGAACTGGGACAGCGGCGGTTTTCGAAGCCGGGATGCTACGAATCCCGGGCCGGTGAGCCTTGAACGTTTCCGGCGAGAACGGGGCGACCGAGATGACATCTTCGTTGTCACGGGCCCCGGTTCAGCCCGGTACGTGAGCACTTGCCGGACGTCAGCAATCGTCGAGGCGTACCGACGCGCGCGAATCGCGATGTTCAGATGGGACGGTGCGCGCCTTGTACGCAACAGCGAGGACGGTCACCTCGTCGAGCCACTTGCGAATCTCGCCATGCTTTCGTCCTGTCGAAGCCCCGGTCCGGCATTGGTGGACGGGCGCTGGACGTATGTCTACGACATGACTGCAGACTGCGTTGGCTGGATACGCTCAGTGTTCGGCCAGGCCTTTGTCGACGACAGGTCGGCGCTTGACACAAAGTTGAGTAGCCCGTCGGCGGAAGCAGTCGGATGGTCCCGAAACAGGAACGTGTTTCGGATTCAGGAATTGACGCCGCCCCCTATCGGGCGACGGTAGAAATGAGGATTATGGGGTTGTGATGGACGACGAGCTGTTTTTGGGAAAGGTCTTCAGAAACGAAGCGAACTGGGCACGGATGGAGCCCCTCGCAGTGCGAGTCGCAGGGGAATGGACAAGAATCGAAAACGCTGTGGAGAGCTTTCCCAAGGAAGGCAAAATATTCTCGAGGCGCGGCTTGCTTAACGCCCCGACTGACAGCCTGTGGACATTCACGCGGCGTCCGAACGAGTTACGTGACCTACATGGTCCTGACCTCCTGCTGGCCGAGAACATCGTGCGGGCGACGCCAATTGTCGACCTGTCGTCGATTTCACTGGAGATGGCACGACGAAGGCTCTTTAATGAGGGCGTCCACCTCCCGCTTGAATTCAGCTCGGTGACTGCGGTCGCCCTGCTGTCCGATGACCTCTTCTGTGATGTCACGCTCACGCGCTCGGCCGATGGTTTCTGGCGCAGCAGCAGCCTCTCGCGGCCCGTGCAACTGAAGGAAATGCCCAACGGCTGGAAATCGTCACTGGACTTCAACGGATTGCGGGTCATTCCAGCTCAAACCATACCGCATGCTGCCGTCATCAGGACGGTCAACTGGTGTAGTGACCAGGACTTTATCGAGCGCGTTATCGACCGCTTCCGCAAGTTCATGCAGGGTGTTGGAGATACCCCTTACGCGCGACCGTCACGGGATGCCGTCAAGTACATTTCTCGCGCGCTCCGGCAGGCGGACCTCATGCCGGGAGAGGACAACGGCATCGTGCTTGACATGGAACGGCTCCAGACAGACTGGCCGATACTCGAAGCACGATTGGAGGCGTCCGAAGAACTCGCGTCGTTGATACTCGACCTCAAGAGTACCAAGGACAAAGTGGCGGCCGCGACGGAATTGGCAACCCGCCATGCTCTCGAAGAGGCACGGCCCAGCCTTGAGCGTCAGGTGAGAGAGGAAACCGAGACATCACTTACCGAAGCACGACGTCAGCGTGACGAACTCTCGGCAGAGGTCCTGAATCTGGAGCAGCGTCGCGCCCGGGCTTCGAGCGACCTCGCAGAACTGGAAAGACTGTGTAACGAGAGGCGTGAGCAACAGAAGGCGATGTCGGATGGCTTGTCGGCGGTTGCCTCAGAATTGCGCACCAGCCTCGCCCAAAGCCCCGTTCAAGGCCATCCCGCGCTGTCGTTCATTGCCGAACGACTCGAGGGCATGCTGACTCAGCACGATTACCGTGGGCCGTCGCTGATTCCACCGGCCATGCCGCCTTGGGGAACCGGAATGCCGAGTGGCGCCTGCGACGAAATTGGATATGGTTCCTTGACCGCCGTCATCAGCGAGGAAGCGAAGCGCCATGGAATCGATGAAAACGCGCTACGACTGACGGACATTTTCGCGCGAGCGGGTGAGTTGGTCCTGCTATGCGGGCCGCAGGCCGAGCTCACCCTCCGGGCGTATGCGCGTTGCATCTCCGCCGGTGTTTCTCGAACGATGGCTCTGGACCCCAGCATCATCGGTCTTGACGACCTCTGGCGGGCCCCCGGGACGCAAACACCGACCGCGTTCGCGCATGCCTGGCAGGCAGCCTTGGGCGCACCCGATTGCTTTCATATTCTCTGCATGCGCGACATTGATGCCGCGCCCTACCGGCTATGGCTCGCGTCGTTTCAGACCGTCCTCCAGAGCGCCTCCCGTCCGACCAACCTTTTGGTATTCGCGACGACCACGGGCCGAAGTGACACGCAGGCTGGCATGGGGTCTCCTGACGATAGTCCGTCCGGATACCTGGTTCCAGTTTTTCCCGGCGTGCATGACGCAGGTGCCGTCGCAGCACTGGCGAGCGCCGTCGCGCCCGTCCCGCCGCCTAGCCGTCTGTCGGTTGCCCCGGATACCGTCCCGACTGGTTCCGCCGCTGGCGACTGGCTGACACGGGTCGTCACGTTTGATTTGCCTCCGGGCGTGCTCGCCCGCCTAGCAAGATTCAGAAATCAGTTCATCGGCGACGACGCCGAGCACCTGATGACAGCCGTTCAAAAATGGGGACAGTTTCTCGACTCCAGGGATGCAACAAGCCTCCCGTCGACACTGAGAGACGGTTATACGTCGATGACGAATTGAAGACGCAACAATCACGGTAAACGACATGCTCGACCCGATAGGCGCTACCCATAGAATCCGGGAATTCTTCCTGTCGTATCTGGAAACCGCTTTCCGGATTCGCGACCAGTCCGTCTCGGCAGCACGGCGACAACTACTAACCCGACACGGCACTCTGACGACGGAGCCCTTCCTCGAACCGGTGCCACGCTATGAACAGGTGACGCATTTCCTCCAGGACCTCGTCCTGCTCGACTCGGGGAATCCGCTGCGCTCTTTTTCGAGTGTGGCCCGGCGCGCGTTTGTGGAACTGGCACTGTCCGGACTGTTTCCCGGAGAAGCGTCCGACAGGGACGACGTGCGGCGAACCAGCAATGTGCGCCCCTACCTGCATCAATGGCAGATGCTCGAACGCGGTGTGGGTCGCGGTATGCCTGGAATCGTGACGTCCGGAACCGGCTCGGGAAAGACCGAATCGTTCATGCTGCCCATCTTCGCGACCATCGCGCAGGAGGCCGTGCGGTGGCCTGCGCCACATGGCGAAAAGCTCTCGAACGAATGGTACAAGGAAGCCGGACAGGAATTCGTCGCACAACGGTCCAAGGAAAGTCCCGGCCGACCCAAAGCGGTTCGCGCGTTGCTCATCTATCCGATGAACGCGCTAGTCGAAGACCAGATGACGCGGCTACGCCGCGCCCTCGACTCCGACGAAGCCACATCCGTGATGGATGAACGATTCAGCGGAAATCGCATTTTCTTTGGCCGATACACTGGCGCCGCACCGGTCACCGGCCACCTCAATCATCCTCGACGGGCCAACACTGCACAGGAAAAGCGTAAACGGGCGCGCCGCATAGAGACGATGCGCAGCCGGATGAGCGACCTGGCAGCCACGCAGACACTTGCGCGCGAACATGATGCGCGCGAACTTGCCGATGCACACGCGGATGGTCGAGATGCCCCCGAACCCACAAGGTTCTTGTTTCCCTCGCTCGATGGCGCGGAAATGGTCACCCGCTGGGACATGCAGGCAACCCCGCCGGATATCCTGATTACCAATACATCGATGCTCGCGACGATGCTCGTGCGCGAGGTCGACGAGCCAATCTTCACATCGACTCGCAAATGGCTCGAAGAAAACGACGATGCCTATTTCTTTCTGGTCATGGACGAACTCCACCTGGTTCGTGGCTCGGCCGGAATGGAGGTCGTCGGCCTCCTGAGAAGCCTCTTCGCCAAGCTGGGTCTCGACAGACCGGAGCATCGGCACAAGGTCAGGATTCTGGCGTCGAGCGCCTCGTTGCCCGATGAGGGTCCCGACTCGGAGGTCAGTCTCCAGTATCTGTTTGATTTTTTCGGCAGCTTTGGCTCGGCCCGCGAACCCGGCGACGCTGGTTTCGACACACCCGCAGACTGGCGCCATGCAATCGTGCGTGGACGGCAACTCACACAGCGGTTCAACGGCACCCTGCCGCTCGCTACCGAGCCGTTCGTGGAGCTCGCCGCTGTCCTGGACGTCAACGGGGCTGATTTTGCTCCACAAGTAACCGCGCGCACTTCCGCACTCGACGTCGCCCTCGCGCGGGTCGCGAGGGCGTTGGGAATAGACGCAACTCCGACGGATGTCGCCGCGGCTCTGCCCAAAGTGATTGCCGCCGCGTCATCCGCAATAGTTCATGCCTGCACGACCGACGATGGAACGTCCGCAGTGCTGCGCGCCACCGCGGTCAGTGAAATCGCCCAGCGACTTTTCGGAAGCGATGGCGTCGACGCCGAGAGAGCGGTTCGAGGGTTGTGCATCCTGCGCGGGCTTGCCGACACGGTATCAACGCCCGAACTCTACGGCATCGCGGTTCCGGACGGACTGCCGAGTGTCCGCCTTCACTCGTTCTTCCGGAGTATCGAGGGCATGTTCGCCGCACCCTATCGGGATAGCGGCGGAAAACTGCACTTCGACGGGCTCTCGGTTGAGCGCGGTCACACACACGCTCTGTGCGATGACGGTTCGACCAGGCGACTGTTTGAGCTCGTGTACTGCGAAGCGTGCGGCGAACTGTTTGTCGGTGGACGTCGAAACGCCGACGACAATTTGGGGGCGACCGAGCTGCTGACGACGGCGCCGAACTTGGAACAGCTACCCGAAGCTGCCGCGATTACCAACTACGAAAATCTCAGCTATAACGAGTACGCCATTTTCTGGCCGCGGCGCGACGAGCCGAAGGACGGTGAAACTACGCACGAACACTGGCCGGATGCGTCACTTGATACGCGCAACGCGATGGTCACGCCCGTTGCCGCATCCGACAACTCGCGTCTCGCGGGACGGCTCTTCCACATGAATCAAGCGGACGACCTGGCCAGGAAGCCCGGGTCAGCTTCACCGCGCTGCTGCCCCGCTTGCGGGACCGACTACAGCAGGCGCAGACCAGGGATGGGGGCCATGTCGCCGTTGCGAAGTTTTCGTACCGGTTTCGCGAAAACCTCGCAGTTGCTCGCGACCGAGCTGTTTTCGGCCTTGAGGGTGAGCGGTCGAACTCCCAAGTCCGTGGTCTTTTCCGACAGCCGTCAGGATGCGGCCCGTGCTGCTCTGGACATCGAGCGCCGACACCATCAGGATACCCGCAGGCAGATGCTCATCGAAGCGCTGAAGTCGGTCGTTGCTGAGCGACCAAATGGCGAAGCGCGCGAGGAGAAGAAGAAACAAGCTGACGAGGCACTCAAGAGGGGCGACTTCCTCGAACTGAAGCGGCTCTCCGATGAGCTGGCAAAGTTGCAACTTGCGACCGACCCGTCACGAGTTGCACTTGCCGAAGTAATAGAGCCGGTGCTGCTGACTTCGAACGAACTGCGCTCTTACCTGCGGCGACATGTCGAGCTTGGCATTCATCCGACGGACGCCGCGGGTATCGGCTACATCCGCAACGAGCCGTGGAATCACTGGGTCGTCCCTGCTGGAGCAAGCGGGAAGCCAGAATGGCCTGCACACAGCGGCAGCGGGGAGGCCGGGGAGGCTCGCGCCGAGATTCGCGAGGACCAGCGTCCGCTGACCTACGAAGTGCTGTTCGCGAAGACCTACTTCGCGCTCGAGGAGACGGGTATTGGCTATCCGTCGATGACCGCCAGCCAGACCACTGATTCGAACCGACTCGATGCCTATCTGCGGGTATTCGCAGATGCGTATCGTGTTGCGGGAAACCGTTGGTCCGAGGATGCGGCCCATGTCGACCATGCGCAGGAATTTGGCCCACGGCACCGGATTTTCAAGTTCGCGCGCGCCAGCGTACCCGCGGCGCCCGTCGTTGAACTGGACGACGTGCTGGAGAAATTCAGAGCCCTCGAACACGCACACGGTATCGTGGAGCTCAGCAAACTCTACGTCAGGCTGAGCCAACGGGGAGACCCCTACTATCGTTGCAGCAACTGTGGCCGTGTTCACCTGCATCGAGGAACCGGCATATGCACGCGCTGCCTTGACCCATTGCCTACTGAGCGGGAAGGCAATGTCGAACAACTGTGGGATTCGAACTTCCTGGCACGGCGCACCACGCGTTCCGAGCAGGGCAATGAATCAGCGTTCCGGCTCCATTGCGAGGAGCTCACGGGACAGACCGGCTCGCCGGCTGCCCGGCTCAGAGCCTTCAAGGGAATTTTCGTCGGAGAAAAGCAGTCGCCTGAATTTGAGCTCTTCAAGCGCATCAACGAAATCGACCTGCTGTCGGTCACGACGACGATGGAGGTTGGTATCGATATTGGTGCGTTGCAGGCCGTGTATCAGGCAAACATGCCGCCGCAGCGATTCAACTATCAACAGCGCGTCGGTCGCGCGGGCCGGCGTGGTCAGGCATTTTCAATGGTAGTCACCTTATGCCGGAGCCGAAGTCACGACCTCCACTATTTCCGCAATCCCAAGCGAATAACCGGTGACGTGCCGCCTCCGCCGTTCCTGACCACGGGACATGTCGTGATTGTCGAACGGATTGTGCGAAAGGCCTGGCTGGCTGCCGCGTTTGCACGCCTGCGGGATGAAGACGGCCCCGCTTATCCAGGAGATGACCTGACGGATACGCATGGCGAGTTTCCGCCCGCGCCCAACTTCTATGCCGCCACTGGCAACTGGCGGAGTCGGCTCGAGGGCGCGCTGGCCGCCACGCTCGCGACGCGGGACCGGGTCATCGATGCACTGTCCGACAAGGACACGACCCAAGCCAGGACCATGAAAGATGCAATGACACCACAACACCTGACGCACCAAGTCTGGTCCCTTGCCGGAGAAGGGGCGGGCAGTCCATTGCCATTGGCACAGTTTCTTGCTGAGCAGGGTTTGCTGCCCATGTACGGCATGCCAACAAGGGTACGCGACCTGTACGTGGGCATCGAGAACAACGAGGAAAAGACTCCTGAATTTGCAACTGTTGACCGGGACCTTGATATCGCGGTCTACGAGTTTGCGCCGGGGCGTTCGCTCGTGCGCGACAAGAGGAAGCACGAGTCAATTGGCTTCTCGCCAGCACTGCGCGAACCGGACGTGCAACCGAATCGCGCGACGTCATTCGGGTCATGGAAAGCAGAAATCCGATACATCGCGTTTTGCGAGTCCTGCGGGGCCGTGTCGAGTCTGGCCGACCTCCCGGTGGAAGAGGTCCGATGCGTGGATTGCGAAAGTAATATTCCCAGCGAGAGATTCGCGAGATATACCAGTCCGGTTGCTTTCACCACTGATTTCCGGCCCAAGTCTGTCGAAGAAGGAGAACTGGCGCCCGTGTTCCGGCGCGTAACGACAACTGAGGCCTCCAATGTTTCTCTCGACAGCGTGCCCGATTCGAACATGTCGGTTGGCACGACAGCGGACGCACGCGTTCTTCGACTCAACGAAGGCAAGCTCGATGATTCCGGCGCGGCCCAGCCGTTCGCCATGGTGCCGACCAAGGACCACCGGGTGCCAGCACCGGGAAATCGGAAATGGTCGTTGGACGGTCAACTCCTTAGCGAAGAAAAATTCGCCGAACTGGACTTGCGTGGCGCTGTGCGACGCAACACGGACTTGACCGACGAAGGGGTCCGGCTGATGGCCCGCAAGAAGACGGACGCCGTGTATCTCACTCCGGTCCGGGTTCCGGAGGGGCTGGATATCGGCCGGGTCGGCCGTGACTTCGGAGACACCTCGGTCCGTGCGGCACTGATTAGCGCGACTCATCTGTTGATGCAGCGGGCATCCCTCGAACTGGATATCGCACCCGACGAGTTCGAGGCTCTAGAGCCGCGCTTGCGCAACGGCAAGCCATTGCTGCAGATTGCAGACTTCCTCGTGAATGGCGCCGGATTTTCAAACCGCCTGGCCAAAGGGAATCCTCCGCTCGTCGTCAGGCTCGCGAAGTCCATGGTCGATGCCCCGCTATCGGACAGCCTCGTTGCACCGTACTTTCACGAGATGCATCGCGGTACGTGTTCGCAGGCGTGCTACGAGTGTATGCAGCGGTATGGCAACCGAGCCTATCACGGTTTGCTGGATTGGCGTCTCGGACTGTCGATGCTCCGGGTATTTCTCGACGCATCGTCGATGACGGGTCTGGACGGCAACTGGGCCACCTCCCCCGAACTCTCCGACTGGCCGGATTTGGCCTGGCGCTCGGCGGAAGAGATTGCCGGACTCAGCCCTGACCTATACGACCTGAAACGCGTTGGCCCACTGCGACTACCGTCGATAGAGGAGCGCAATACTCCGCGTCGATACGTAGTCGTTCATCCGTTCTGGTCGAGAAAGGCCGTGCTGGAAAAATGCGTAGACGGTTTTTCCGGGACGACGTTGCTGATTGACACGTTCCAGGCGGCAAGGCGCCCGCAACGCGTCCTGTTCGCTGCACGGGAGCATGCGCAGAAGCATGGACTCATGTAAACCACCCTGCGAGCACCCAGGTGCTCCCGCGTTAGGACCTACCGAGCGGGAGCGCGTCCGGTGCAGGGCGTCCTCCCTTCGCCTGCCCCCGCCGTTGACGCGCCGGAGTCACGGCGTGCCGACCGTCTGCATGCGAAGACCGCAATACCTGCCAAAAGTCCTCGAGGCCATTGGCAAACTCGAGTATCCTTCCGGGTGGCGCCCGGTAACCCGGTTCCTGAATGGAAGCGCCAGAAACGTACGACTCGGTCTTGATGTGAGGCTTCTCGCGTGACCAGAAATAGCGACAGATGAAAAAATGAGATTTGCGGGACTCTTTGCCGGAATCGGCGGATTCGAGCTTGGCCTGGCGAGGGCCGGACATACTACCGAACTGCTCTGTGATGTCAATGTCGCAGCCGAAGCAGTGTTGAAACGCCGCTTCGCCGACGTGCCTTACCATGCCGATATAACGACGCTGAGGTCCCTTCCGTCCGACATTGACGCAATCTGCGCTGGCTTTCCATGCCAGGACTTGAGCCAAGCGGGCCGCGGTGCAGGGCTTGACGGCCAGAAGTCCGGGCTCATTGCGGAAGTATTCCGCCTCTTGTCGCGACGGCGAATCCCTACCGTTGTTATCGAAAATGTGCCGTTCATGCTGCAGCTGAGCGGCGGTGCAGCCATGCGGGCTATCGCTGACGAATTCGAGCGCCGCGGCTATCGCTGGGCATATCGCGTCGTCGATACCTTTGCGTTCGGCCTGCCGCAGCGGCGGGAACGGGTCTTTATGGTGGCTTCGCGCGAAATCGACCCGGCAGGGGTTGTTCTCGCCGACGAGAATGTACTGCCCCGTCCGAAGACCGACGTGGGTCGCATTGCGCATGGCTTTTACTGGACCGAGGGACTAACGGGTCTCGGGTGGGCGGTCGACAGCGTCCCGACGCTCAAGAATGGCTCGACGATTGGCATTCCGTCGCCACCGGCGGTATTGCTGCCAGATGGACAAATCGTCAAGCCGAGTATCCGCGACGCGGAAAGATTGCAGGGATTTGCACCGGGCTGGACTGAACCCGCCGAGGAGACCGTTCGACCGTCGTTTCGCTGGAGTCTCGTGGGAAGTGCCGTCAGCGTTCCGGTTGCCCAATGGCTGGGGCAACGGCTGGCCAATCCAGGGGCCTATGACAGGCAGCTGGACGGCGAGTTTCCGGCGTCAGGCCGGATTCCGCGGGCCGCGCGCTTTGACGGCAAGCGCAGATATCAGGTATCCATAGGCGTCGACCCCTTAGGCCACCGGCCACCTTCCCTTTCGGATTTCTTGCTCGATGAGGGTGACCCGCTTTCGCTCAAGGCAACACTCGGCTTCCTGACCCGAACCCGTCGCGCCAAGCTCAAGTTTGACAATGCCTTCATAGCGGCGGTGGAGCGCCATGTCGAGCTGCTAGGCGGCGAAATTCCGCCCCGGATTGAAAGACAGCTGGAACTGCTGTCGGCCTGACATTGACGTCGAGGGGCGCAGTGCGCGATACGGAACATTTCAGATAAATTACCATGGCAACGACAGGACGAAACCAGCTCCGGTTTATCACCGAAGAAGACAAAACAGCAGCTGAAGCACAGGTTCGTGAGCTGCAAACTGACGTCGACTACGAAACCAAGGAATACACGGTCGAACTCATCGTGCAGAAGTATCTCGAAGGAGAGCCCGAGGACGCCAACGAACTCTTCGTTCCGGCCTACCAGCGCGACTTCGTATGGAGCCCCGACCGTCAAAGCAAGTTCATCGAGTCGGTGATGCTGGGGCTCCCGATACCTTACGTGTTCACGGCTTCCCTCGCGAAAGACATCGATTCGGACGAAGGTCGTGTCGAAATCGTCGACGGTTCGCAACGCATTCGCACGCTCGCGGCCTTCCTAAACGACGAGCTGATTCTCGATGGCCTGGAGAAGCTGTCCAAACTGAACGGATTCAGCTTTTCGGACATCGAACTCTCACGGCAGAGAAAGTTCAAGCGGCGCCCTATCCGTGTGATTGAATTATCCGAGAAAGCCACGGAATCGGTCAGGCGCGACATATTTGAACGCATCAATACAGGCAGTGACGAACTCCGGGCGATGGAGAAACGCAAAGGCATCTTTACAGGGCCTTTCTACGACTTCATCGCGGAATGCGCCGCCCTTCCGCTGTTTAACGAAGTGTGTCCGATTTCGTATCGGAAGCAGCGGAGGGAAGAAGCGGAAGAAATGGTACTTCGTTATTTTGCGTATGCCGACCGCTACGAACAATTCAACCATAGCGTGCGAAGCTTCCTTGACAGCTACCTGAAGGAACACCAGGACAGGTTCGATAAGGAGAAGTTGCTCGCCCGCTTTGTAACAATGCTTGAGTTCGTTCGCGACAATTTTCCCTTCGGCTTCCGGAAATCTCCTACAAACTCGTCCGTACCACGAGTCCGTTTCGAGGCAATTTCTGTCGGCGTAACGCTCGCGCTGCTGAAAAACCCTGAGCTCAATGCCTCGAAGCAGGATATTGCCGATTGGTTGGCGTCAGAGGAATTTTCGAAACATACAGTATCTGACGCGAGCAATTCGCGGCCCAAGGTGAAAGCCCGCATCGAATTTGTTCGAGACCAACTTCTGCGCGTATAAAAAATGCACTCCGTTCGCGCCGACTTCGACAAACGATGTGCTGAAATCAAAGACTATCTCGACTGGCTTGAAGACGCCGAATCGAAGGACCACGGCATCCCCAAAGGACTGCCGCCCACGATGAAGGCCGCCGCGATGCTGTTGCTTTACAACCTGATTGAGTCGACCATGACCAACGCGGTAGAGGCCATATTTGACGAGTTGCAGACGAGAAAAGTGGCATTCGACTCACTGAGTACCTGCCTCAAGGTTGCCGTACTTGCAAACGTCAAAAACGTGGCTGCGGACAAGCTAACGGACAAGCTGGTCGCCATCACCACCGACATCATTGGCTGCACGTTCGACAAGGCCAAGGTGTTCAACGGAAACGTGAATTCGAAAAAAATACGCGAAAAGCTGACCGAATTCGGGATTAAAACAACCAATTCTTACAAGGAGGAACGTCTTAACGCCATTATGGTGGCCAGAAACCGGCTCGCGCACGGCGCGGAATCTTTTGGCGACTACGGCAAGGACCTGACTGCGGGCGAACTCATTCGCGACTATGAACGCGTAAGCACCTTGCTAGCCTCCGTACTCAACGACGTCGAAGGATTTCTCAATCAGCGTCACTATCTGTCCGCGGTTTGAATCGCTACGCGTATCCGGCTCACGCACCCCGCTAGGTCTTTTTTCACTTCATGCTCCCACACGCGTATAACACGCCACCCGGCAGCAGACAGTTTGTCATCGACCTGTTGGTCTCGCTGCTGGTTCCGCCTGATTTTCTCGGCCCAAAATATCGCGTTTGAGACCGGTCTCGTGCCATGAAGTGGGCATCCATGCCAGAAGCACCCGTCTACGAAAATGGCGACCCTGGCGGCGACGAATACAACATCTGGCCGACCAGGCAGTGAGTTCGCCGCCTTGATGCGATACCTAAGACCTGTAGCCCAGAGTGCACGTCGTAATCGCAGCTCGATATCGGTTCCAGCCTGCCGCACTCGTCCCATGCGGACGCTCCGCTGCTCAGGCGTGAGGATGTCGACCATGATAAAACCTTTGCAACCTTCCAGTTCGCGGTCTGGACAGCTTACCAGCGAGTGAGCAACTTTTAGGGCCTCCCATGCTCGCGCTCCACGGGCGGGCGATGTGACACGACGCCTGGCACCGCGTGCGATTTGGCCATCCCACCGCGTCTTTTCGACGCGTGCCAGCGCAGACGTCGTATCCCGAGTCTGCGACGACTTCAGTGGCAACCGAAGCGGCCGCTCATTAGGACCACCTAAACCCCATAGCCACACACGCCTTGCCGGTGTTTTAGCGACGCACTTGATTTAGAACGGTCGCTACACTCCCCCGGCATGCTGCCCTATACCGTGCGCAATCGGCCCATGGACAATAGAGAAGCTCTTTATCCCGCTCAGTATGGGGCATCTCGTGCGTCGCGCGAAATCACCATGCACTTGAACCGCCCTGCTCCGCGTCCGTAATGGTCTCGTCGCATCTCAGTCCCACGTGTGACAAGGTACCGCGGCGACCGAACAGTCCCGGAAGGCGGTCCGCAAGCAACGTCGCCCGAAACAACCAAAACTTGATTTCTTGCAGCGTTTAAAGTCGCCACCGTATACCCTTGGCTGGAGGAGAGGGCTAGATACCCCGCGGCCAGCGGAATGGCGCCAAGCGGGAGCTCCGGGCGCAACCCGGGAGCAGCGGCTGGAGGGTGAGCGGCAAGGTGTGCATACCTTGTGTTGGTCCAGCCGAGTCGGGGCGATGCACGCGACCCCGATGCCCCGTACGAGAGACCGGCTCCGCAGTCCAGCGCGCAGGCTCAAGGGCGAAGCTCCCCCCTTGCCCAGCGTCCTGCTGGGCTAGGGGGGAGCTTCGCCCCATAGCTCAAGACACTCACCACAATCCAGACTTGAAAACCTGTTCTCAAAGAGAAAAACTTCATTCTATCCGCCGAACAGGATGCGATGCTGACCCGAGGAATATTTGAACGGCTCCGGATGCCTGAACTGGAAGGCTAATGAACTGTTGATTTGTACAGTATTTCGCGACTCGCTTATTTCAGGGAGACTACAGGGTCCCATCGGGGATAGCGTATGAATAAGCGAGACCAAAAACCAGAAGTAGAAAAGCCAATCGATACAAATGCGGCACCGACTATCGTAGCGTTTACGTTCCAGTTTGAGCGCGCGTTGTACTCATTGTTCTCAGGCAATGCGAAGCGGACCCAAGTCGGCATTGAGACACTCGACGATGTGGCAGAGTTGACGCGGAATGCCGATGGCTCCGTGGCTGCTCGGCTTGAGCAGGATGCAAACACGGTCCAATCTGCAGGCCAACCTTTTCAGGACAGCAGCTATAAGCTGTGGCACACGCTTCGCGTTTGGTTGAGTCATGTCAAAGCATTGCGGGAAAAGTATGCGGACGTCCAATTCTGCTTGGTCACAAACGCCAAAGTTCCCGAGAAGGCGTTGGTTCGCGTACTTTCCGACGCGAGGTCGGACGAGCAAGTAAAGGCTGCTGCATTTGCGCTGCGCGCGCAGGCTCAGGTCATGGTGGCGAAAGAGAAGCCGAAAGCGACGGCAAACCCCGCGTCCAAACCGAAGACTTCAACGAAGAAGAGTTCTACGGCGAAGGCAGAGGCGGAAGCAGTTCTGAAATACGACGACGTCGATTTGAGCTACCTCGTGCGTGGGGTGGAATTATTGGACAACGGGGGCACCAGCTCAGTCGCACAACCGCGTGAAGCCACCATTGAGCTTTTCCAGTTGCCGTCGGCGCTCGTGGAGCATGGCGAGGAAGTCTACCAATACCTACTCGGCATCGCAGTCGACACTTGCCGTCAGGCATGGACCACCGGAGAGACAGTCTGGCTTTCCCCCCAGGTTTTTAGGGACCATCTTCACAACGAACGAGACCGCAGATTTCTCTATAAGTACCTCGACCGCCCGATGATGCACGTTGATTTCAAGAATCTCGTCGCAAAGGGCGGCCGTGAATTCTTTTTCCTGAAGCAACTCTCTCGCCTCGATATCCCACCGAGAATCATTGACCGTCACTTGGAAAAATACTGGGCTTTTTATGTCGAGCGCGTACGGCTTGAGAAAGAGGGATTCAACCAGGTCGACTGGGAAGCGCGCGAAGATAGTCTTCACCAGCGATGGCAAGACTGTCGCGACAACGCAGTGATGGAGTCGATGACGCGGGCGGGCGCTACGCCTGAGGAAGTTGGTGTGCGAACTCTCACCAAAACGCTGGACGAGAATTTCAAGGCCGCGCTCGGAAGGCACGAAACTGGTAACTCGTACTTCACCCACGGGCACTACCATCAGATGGCGAATGAGCCTGATGGCCGTTTTTTCGTCTACTGGCATCCAGAATACGGTTCCCAGAAGGACGCCGATGACGAAGGAGGCTCCTGATGTCAGGCTACACCGACCGCTCGCTCATCCATAACAGCGCACTTGCATGCTTCCTTCTGGCGAGTTTCACCAAGGAATATCAGACTCGCACGGGTAACAAGCGCCATCCGTCGTTCGAAAAGCTGCTGCTCGTGCTGCCTCTCATTTGGCATGGCCCAAGCCGAAGAGGTATCTGTAATCGAAACTTCGGCACACCGATGCATGCAGTCCTTGCGGATGAGCCTCGCATTACCGAGCGACTGTCCGATAGGGTCAGCGCCCACGCGGCGGTATCGGCGCAGGGACTCAATATCGCGTGTGCGACGGGGCTTCTAGTCGAGCGTTTCGATGCTGAGGAGAGGGAATTCGCTTTTGCCCCGCCGCGTTGGCCCCAGGGAAGTAGTCCGACGAGCATCGATAGGGAAATGTCCGGTTCCGCCCTGCGCCTTGCGAACTGGTTCAAAGACTTCACCACGGCAGAACTCTTCGTAACACTCGGTCTATATTGATATGCAATTCTTCATTTCACAGCTTATTCTTTGGCCGAAAAATCAACGCCTCAAGATTCGAACACTCGAATTTGAGGAAGATAAGGTTAACGTCATCCATGGACGCAGTCGCACCGGGAAGTCGTCCATCATCGCCATCATTGACTACTGCCTCGGTGCTAAACGGTGCACCATACCAGTTGGCGAAATTCGCCAGAAAACAGAATGGTTCGGTCTAAAGGTACGGATTCGTGATACATGGATTTTGATTGGCCGTCGTACGCCGCTAAGTAGCTTTGGGAGCGGGGAATTCTTCTTTTTGACGTTGGATGGTTGCGACGCCCCCATACCAGCCCGTATTGAGGCCACACACACCCACCCTCAATACAAGGATGAATTCAACCGTATAGCGCGCGTCACAAACATGTCATTGGTAGACGACGAAGACGCTGAGAATTCGGAGAATCGACCATCCTATCGAGATTTGGCCGCGTTCAACTTCCTCCCGCAGCACATCGTCGCCAATCCGAACGTTCTGTTCTACAAAACCGATACATACGAACACAAGGACAAGTTTAAGCGGGTCTTGCCGTACGCGCTGGGCATTGTCAATGCGGAGTATTTGCAGAAGGCGCGAGAGCGCACGCGACGTTTGAAAAATCTCGTTGCTCTTTATAAAGAGCAACGGACTCGTGAGACAGCGTTCGCATCGTGGCAATCCGATGTTAGGGCGCTCTGGAATGAATCAGTTCAACTGGGATTGTCAGACGAGCGTGCCGAGATGTCGCTTGAAGCGTGCGTGACGTCTCTAAAGGCGCTGAACGACGCGTACGTCGCAGGGAACCTCGCGCAGCGACTGCGAACCCCACATCACGGCTTGGCAAACGAACTATTCCTAGACGCAACCGAACAAGAGGAAAAGGCACAAAGGAAAGTCGATGATTTGGTGCAAGAGTTGCGCGACTATCAGAGATTGTCAAACCGAGCGAAGAAGCTGACCGGCGCAATGGAGGATGAGAAGGTTCGCGTCGTGAACCTTGGTTGGCTGCAGCGCAGCTTGGTTCGAGACGCGTCGTGTGTGGTCTGTGGCTCAGCGAGCAACCACAACCATGACGTGCTAAATGGCCTCGAAGAAAAGCTCGACAGCGTGACACGACTGTCGGCAGCGCTTCTTGAGGGACCGATTGTCGACAGGCAACTGGCAGCCCTCGAAAAGAATCTCTCCGAAGCGGAAGACGTCCTCCACGCGGCACGAATGCACCGGCTGAGCCTTGAGCCCAAGGCCTCGGTGCCAGCGGAATCCTTGGGCCGAGTGTATGTGCTCCTCGGAAAATTACAGGCTCTTCTCGGTGCTCTGGCGACGCTGGATGGCGAGGATGACTTAGGAAACCGCATCCGCGATACGGAGGAGAAGCTTGCTCAACTAGATGACTATTTCCGAAATTCAGACCGGGAAGCAAGAGAGAGAGCGGTCGCTGTAGAACTCGGTGAATACATCAAAGGCTATGCGAAATGGTTTGGACTTCGGTCGAAGGCAACTGTCGAACTGGACCAAAAGGAACTGACTCTGACTTTTTCGCGAGACACCGGAACCCATAAGGACTATCTGTGGGAAATCGGCAGCGGTGCCAACTGGATGGCATATCACGTTTCGACATTCCTGGCATTGCACGAATTCTTCACTAAGCCAGAACGTTTAAATGGCCCGGTTTTCAGTTTCCTCACGATTGACCAGCCAAGCCAAGTGTTCTTTCCAAGCGCTCACTCAGGGGAGAATCTTCTTGATGAGCATGACGACCAGGCCAAGAGCTTGAGTGGTTCCAGGGACGCCGACATTGAAGACACCCGCAAAATCTTTCTTGCCTTAGCACGTGGTCTCGTACGTACGAAGTTCAAGTATCAGATTATCGTCGTCGAGCATGCAGACAAATCCATTTGGGGGAGTGCAGACCACATGAATGAGGTAGCCGCGTGGAAAAATGAAGGCGACGGGCTCATTCCCCGCGAATGGTTCGGCCGCTGATTGAGGTGGCGGGAACGGATGAGAGCTGTATAGAACTACAGGCTGTATGCGTCAGCATGGAATCCACGCCAGGCCTCGTGCGACAGGGGCTTGGCAGTACTGCACTTTGCGCACAAAGTGCAGTACATTTGGGGTCAGATTCAGGCCAAGTTTTCTCATTTCCGTTGAGAATGCGTGAGAAGCCACGAGTGCCCCTCCAAACCTCTCCGTACGCATGATTGTGTCTGTCATATTGCCTGCATAGGGTCTTCCCTATATGATTTTGCTCGGCCGTGAGAGAGGCCCGCACAAGGAAAATCAAATGGGAGCGCAGGACCTTATCGCATTGACAAATTCGGGGTTACTCCAGTCCGACCGGATTGTTAAATTGGATACCCCCGCCGGACCGAATGTGCTTCTGCCACATATTGTGGTGGGCACTGCTCGCCTGGGTGGCAATTTCGAGATTACCGTCGACGTTGTTTCGCTGCAGGATTCAATCGAGCTGAAGTCCCTCATCGCGCAGCCCGTCACACTTTGGATTCAGCAGTCTGACAAAACGTATCGTCCCCGACACGGGTATGTTCATACGGCCCGCCGGCTGGGTGCCGACGGGCGGCTGGTCAGCCTGCAACTGATTTTCTCGTCGTGGCTTCACTTCCTGAAGTTCCGCAAGGACGCGCGCATATTCCAGGACCAGACCGTCGAAGCCATTCTCGAGACAGTGTTCCAAGGGCATCCCCAGGCAGTTGGGGCGTACCGAATCGAGGTGGGCAAACCGTCACCGGCACGCTCGTTCTGCGTGCAGTACGAAGATGATTGGAACTTCGTGCACCGGCTGATGGAGTCGGAAGGCTGGTTCTATTACTTCGAGCATGCCGACGACGGTAAATCTCATACCCTCGTCGTCACAGACGACCTGTATTCACTCAAGCCGCTTGCGCCGGAACAGGTCCGGTTCTATCGGGCCGGCGTCACGCGCCAGCCCGACGCGTTCGTGCACTGGTCAGGCACGCGGACCTTACAGAGCACGTCGTACTCGACGAGTACGTTCGACTATAAGAACCCCGAAGCGCGCAAGGAGAAATCGTTTCCGACCGTCGCGAACCAGGGCGAGCTTCCGCAGCAGGCCGAAGTCTACGAGTACACGGGGCCATACACGTACCTCGATGACGACCGCGGCGACCGGTTAACCAAGCTCAAGCTCGAGGAATGGGAGTCGCGCGCGAAGCGATTCCACGGTGTCGCTAGCGTGCCGAGTATCGACGTCGGTGGCTGGTTCAGTTTGCTAGACCATCCCGAGCACGACGGAGATGGCGCCGAGGACCGCAAATTTGCGGTCGTCGAGGCCACTTGGTACATCCGCAACAATCTCCCGATTGGGGAAACCCGCCCTTATCCGCATAGCCTCGATGCCCGTCTTGCCGAGGTTCGTGATGCTCACGAGGAGTCGGCACCTGCGTTCACGGTTAAAGATGCTTCAGGCAGTGAGGGCTTCTTCCTCGTTGATGTCGAAGCCCAGCGCCAGAAGGTGCCGTTTCGCAGCCCGTTCGAACACCGAAAGCCCGTCATGCACCTTCAGACGGCGACGGTCGTCGGCCCTGGCAACGAAGAGGTCTACACCGATGCTCTGAACCGCATCCTGGTGCGCATGCACTGGGACCGGCGTGAGGGCGTCGGAGCGACATGCTGGGTGCGCGTTTCCTATTCCGATACTGGCGGCGGCTACGGCAGCGTGCACGTGCCACGCGTTGGCGAAGAGGTGACCATCGAATGGCTTGGTGGTGATTGTGACCGCCCCATTGCAACAGGCCGCGTCTACAACGGCGCAACGCAGCCGCGCTGGCATTCGAACGGCATCCTGTCAGGCTTCAGCTCGAAGGAATACGGCGGCAACGGTTACAACCATCTCGTGATGGACGATGCAACCGGGCAGAACCGGCTGCAACTGTTCTCGTCGCAAGGCAGTTCCATGCTTCACCTGGGATACCTGATTGCCCAGGACGGCAATGTCCGCGGCAGCTATCTCGGCAGCGGCTTCGACCTTCGCACCGATGCGTACGGCGCGATTCGCGCCAATCGGGGGCTTTTCCTCACGACCCATCCTGGTTCGGGTGCGGCGCACCAGCAGTTGGAGGTCCGACAAGCCCAGCAGCAACTCACCAGCGCTCACAACTTGGTCGAGTCGCTTTCCGACGTCGGCAGCCAGCACCAGGCCGAAAGCCTGAAAGCGGGCCAAGACGCGCTCAAGGCTTTCACGGACGCCACGACCGACAACGTTCAGGGGCAAGACCAGGGGAGCGGCGGCCGCACGGCGGGAGGCGGCACGGGCGCAGCCAACGCGTTCAAAAAACCTATTCTTCTGGCTGCAAGCCCGGTGGGCATTGCACTGTCGACGCAGCGGTCGGTGCACTTGGGTGCAGACGAACACGTGAACGTGGTCAGCGGCCAGAGCACCCACATCGCGGCCGGAAAATCGCTGCTCGCGAGTGTCGCCGAACGCATCAGCCTGTTCGCCCAGAACGCCGGGATGAAGCTCTTCGCTGCGAAGGGCAAGGTGGAAATCCAGGCGCAGTCGGACAACATCGAAGTGACCGCGCAAAAAACGGTAAAGGTGCTATCGGCGACCGAGAAGGTCGAAGTGGCCGCGAGCCAGGGCATCCTGCTGACCTCAGGTGGCGCGTATATCCGCATTCAGGGCGGCAATATCGAGATTCACGCTCCGGGCAAGATAGACATCAAAGGAGCGCAGCATGCGTTCGCTGGCCCCACGAGCGCACCCTACGATTTGCCGGCCCTGCCCAAGGGCGACCTGCACAACAAGCTCGAACTGAATCTCACGGACGACAACCTCAAGGCTGTGCCTCAAGCTCCCTACAAAGTCGTGTTCGAGAACGGAACGACCTTGGCCGGCAATCTCGACGGTAACGGTCACGCGGTACTGCGTGACGTGCCAGACGGAACTGCAAAAGTCTTCTTCGGGGAGGACGCGCGCCCATTCACGCCACAGCCTGTTCCCGCTCCTACGGACCTCACGCAACCTGATGTTCTCAAAGAACTACATGCAGCTGGGCACGAGGGCATCACGAACGACAATCTCTACAGCCTGTTCAACAAATTTTCTGGCCGGCCGGACGTGAAATGAACGAAAGCGACCAACAAGCGATTGAAGACGCGGTCAAAGAGATTGGCTGGTCGATGGCAACCAACGCCGTGCCGTTGTTCTATGTCGCGCAGAACGTTTACGACACTACGGAAAGCGTCTGGACGGTGTGGAACGCACGCGAAAGTGCAGACGAGATGACGAAAATCGAGGCCGGCATCGACTTGGTGTTCGCCGTCGTGGGCTGGGTCCCTGTCGTCGGCGCCGGCGTGAAGCGTACGTTCCGCCTCGTCAATCACAAGTCTGAAATCTACGGCCCGCTGTTGTTCGACATTCTGCGTTTGGTGCTCCAGCAAGCGCACATTCAAACCAGCCCGGATGCGTTGATTGATAAGCTGTTCGATGCCACCGGGGTCAAGAAATATCTGACCGAGGCGCGCGAACACATCCAGAAGTCCTGGCTGTATCGCGAGATGCCGTCCGCAATGCAGGTCACGTTTATGCAGGCGCTGACCTTCGTCGAAACGAACCTGCCGTACTGGCTCGCGCAGTTCGTCCAGCGCAAGCTGCTCCACTGGCGCAAGAAGCAGCCAAACTCAGCCGCAGTCAGCACCCTCGAAGAGCATCGGACCACCGAAAAGCCGGGCGCCAAGGGAGAAGAGGCCAAGGCGGGCCATGACCGCCCGGTCCCGACACCCTCGCGAGGCGTGGTGAATGCCAAGCTCGCGGTAACCGATATCACAACGGGTATCACCGGCATTCTGGGTGAGCATATCGGCGACTACTACTGCTACGAGAAGCTCAAGTGGGGCAACGGCTGGAAGGACCACGACAAGGGGTTAAGTGGCAAATGGAGTGAGCAGCCGGGCCTTCGGGTCATGGGCAAGCTCAATGACAAAGGCAAGCTGAACAAACTCTTCGACCTCAAGGCACGCGGCCACGGTATAGATGGCGTTTGGCGTGCTGCACCGTTCAGCAATCAGACGAAGGACTTCGCTATCGTCGAAATCAAGGCATCGACGACGACACGAAAGCTGAAGGACCCTAATGCCAAGCATGGTATTGCTGGCAAACTTGGAACCGTGAAGGAAGCCGTCCGGCCACCGGCAAACGACTTGCTCGAGCCGCCTGAAGATGCCGGTCCAACGATACCCTCTAAAGGGGGCGGCAAGCCAGGAGGTGGAGGTAAGCCCGGAGGTGGGGGAGGAAAGCCGTCCGGTGGGGGCAAACCAGCTGCTGGAGGTGGTGCCGGAGAGGGTCCGGAACATGGCCAGCAGAAGTCCCCATCTACATCACCGGACACCACCTCTGGCGCAACCACTGAGGCTGGCGGAAAAGACACCGCCAAGGGCGACAAATCTGTCGATAGAGTCCAAATGAGCACCGCCTGGATTCAGCGGAATCTTCCGCAGGCCGTACCCGAACCAATGGTTTCGGCAATCTTGCGGTCTGGGTATTCCCGACACATTCTGTACGTTCCGTTCTACCTTCCTTCAGCAGCGCAGCACGTTGAAGCATTGGCTGTGGGGGACGAACACGGACATACGGACCACGACCTTCCCTTTACCCACCATTACAAAGAAGGGGAAGTGGCGGAAGCTGTCAAGCTCAAAGCCAGCAGGCTAAAATCGCGGACGTAACTTGAGAGAGTGGACATGAGCGACGATTTTGATTCTAAGCGGCGACAGCGTTTTCTGGGCGAAGACTACTTCAAGTGGTTGATGGCGTCGTTGAGTGACGACGCTACCTACTGGTCCGAAAATACTGCCCCCACTGGCGAAACCGAAAGTGAGCGTAAAGCGACTACTGCCCTGTACCTCTCATCTTACCGCTATCGTCGCTTCTTGCTGATGTACACCGGCGGCGTGGATATCGGGTTACTGCGTGGCGAACTCGACTCAGTCGTGGATGCCTTTGCGCAATACACCAAAGCCAAGCGTCTTTATGAGGAGGACGCAGAGCAACCCCCGTTGGCATTTAGCGTCATCGGAGATTACGAGAATGTCATGCAGCTAATTGGTTGCTGCTACCTCATGCATCGACGTGACCTGCTACCCCGAATTGTGGAGATGTTTGACCCAGCCTATCGCGGACAAGACACGCTGTACGAGGACCTCTTGTCGTATGAGTTCGCGGGCCGCGTCGACGTAGACAGTTGGTTCCACGACGTTCCTTATCGTCCGCTCGTTTTTTCCCTGTATCGCGAGACGAAAGATGAGTGTGTCAGCGACATCATCGAATATCTGGAGGCTTGGTATCCGGGTATGGCGAGCGCGCCGTGGCACGACGGCCACCTTGAAGCCCAGAGGAACGGCAAAGGTGCATATGTCGGCTACTGGGCGATAGAGGCTGCCGCTGCGGCCTACCTGTTGAAGGTAGATGATTCCGCATTCCGGGACCATCTGCTGTATCCGAAGGACCTCGCTGACTTCGCCCGCAGCTTCGACGCATCAAAGGAAACCGCGCCGGCGTTTCAAGGTAGCTCTGCAGCGACTGTGCGCACAGGCCAGCCATGCCCGGAGACTGGTATCTGGAAAGCGCAGGGACACAACGTGCCAGGCGTGATGGTGCAACAAGGCGAGCGCATGCCCGAAGTGTTCGCTCCGGACAGGTCAGGTGCATATCGCTCCCAACCAGCGCTCTGGGAGTTTGAACGCAAAGCATGACGTGCGAATGAGTTCGCCAAGCCGCGCGCTCAAATTCCGATGCGCGCGGTCTCGCCGAACTTGATGCCTTACTTTGCGATGAGGAAACGGTCGCGGTTCTTTGCGTCGCGAATCCAGAGCGGAGCACGACCACGGCCTGACCACGTCTCGCCAGTCTTCGGATTCTGGTACTTCGGCTCAGAAGTCGTTGCCGAACCCGTAGTCTTCTTGGCGCGCTTGCGACCAAAAATCTGGTCTTCAGTGATACCGTATTCAGCGACAAGCTCGCGAACCTGTGCAACGACTGCTTCGAGCTCAGCAACGCGCGCTGCCTCGGTGCGCTCCTGAAGCGCATCGAGTTGGGCCTTCAGTGCCTTATAGTTTTCTGCCATTCTTTAGCTCTCCCGTCGTTTAAGCGCGATTCATGCATCAGGACAATGCAGTAATCGCTAGCCGGCAGTATAACTGCCGGCTCGAATCTCTCTCACACCAGCAGGCGTAGATGGCATCAAACGCGGCATGGACGCGTGTCGATTGCATCAGCTCTTCATTGCGCGCGTCGCGTATCGATTCCTCGTATCGCACGTCGACTCCGTCTTCGTCAGGTTTGTTCTCAACTATGCCGGCACCAGCGCATAGCGCCGACGTAAGCGGTATTGCGCGCTGCAAATGCAGTTTGCGTGACAATTCACTTCGGTCGGCGCCGCCTCAGTCCCTCACATGGTTCCCGTCCCGAACAAATTGCCGCGGGAATCCGCTCCGCCACATCCGCCGATACGCATCGGGTCGTTCATCGGCAAGGCCGTAGCGGGATTCAGGCAGGCCGTATATCTCACCGACCTGCCATTTTCGTACCGGCGAATACAATCCGCGTTACGACAAGAGTCTGAGTACCGAGTGACAGTACCGGCATTGGCAGGCGCATCGTGCGGCGTGCTGGTGTCTCGTTGCTGCGAAATTCGTCGTTGCACCTGCTCAAACGATGCTGGCACCGCGACAGGGCCTGTATTGAACACGGCGGCTTTCTTATCGCAGCTCTCACCTTTTTTTAACTGCTCGCACGCGCTCTGTGCTCGCCCCAGGGCGCCGTCCTTCGTATCGTCTATCACCCACGATGAAGTAGTTTTGCTCTCAGCTACCGCAATCCAGACTGACGCGTCGTTCGATGTCTTGACTTCGCATGTCTCTGGTTGACTGGTGCGTTTCCGGCAGCCTTCAAGCGCACCTGCTTTAGCTTGTTCAGGTGACTCACTGCCATACTCCACATAAGCGCCGCCCTTACCCATAGTCACGGCGTACCATCGCTCGCCGCTATCCCATGACGCAAGGTCCAACCGGCAGTGCCGTTTAAATGTAAGCGTCAATCTGAGGCCGTCTTGACGATCAGAACTTGACCTCTGAGAGGCGCTGATTCGCGAGCACGAGATCAA